>NZ_DASURI010000465.1:0-3906 GCF_036280135.1 Longimicrobium sp. | reverse complement strand
CGGGTACGACGCCCACGTGCCGGTGATCTTCTACGGCGCGGGCATTCGCCCCGGCCGGTACGACGTCTTTGCCCGCGTGGTGGACATGGCGCCCACGCTGGCGGCGCTCATCGGCGTGCCGCCCACGGAGCGCCTGGACGGCCGCGTCCTCCGCGAAGCGCTCAAGTAAAAACGACAACAGATTTCTCACGCAGAGCCGCAGAGGCGCAGAGGAACTTCGTCACGCGATGAAGTACTCTGCGTCCTCTGCGGCTCTGCGTGAGAATGCAGTTGCAGTAAACCCCCGCCACGCTGGATCCCCGCTCCTTTCGCGTCTGCTCCGAAACAAACCTCTTGACGTCACGGGAAAAAGAGCCTATCGTCCGCAAAGTAAGTTTAAGCAAGTTTAAATTCCGCTTTCGAGCAGACCTGAGATAACGATGCGGGGGAAGGGACGGGCGTGGCGGCGGATGGCGGTCGCGCTGGCGGGGCTCGCGTGCGTGCTGGTGACAGCCTGCGCGCCGCCCGAGCCGCCGGAAGCCGAGGGCAGGCTCAACGTGGTGGCCACCATCGGCATGATCCGCGACGTGGCGGAGAACGTGGGCGGCCCGTACGTCAACGTCACGGGGCTCATGGGCCCCGGCGTGGACCCGCACCTGTACAAGGCCAGCGAGGGCGACGTGCGCCGGCTGTTTCGCGCGGACGTCATCTTCTACGGCGGCCTGCACCTGGAAGCCCGCATGGGCGAGGTGCTGCACGAGATGGGCAGCCGCACCCGCGTGGCCGCCGTCTCCGAGGTCATCCCCGTGGACCGGCGGCTGGCCCCCCCGGAGTTCCAGGGCGCGTACGACCCCCACGTGTGGTTCGACGTGCGGCTGTGGGCCATGACGGTGGACGTCATCGAGCACACCCTCTCCCAGGCCGACCCCGCCCACGCCCGCGACTTTGCCGCCAACGCCGCGCGCTACCGCCGGCAGCTGGACGAGCTGGACCGCTACGTCCGCGCGCAGGCCGCCCGCGTGCCCCCCGAGCGGCGCGTGCTCATCACGGCGCACGACGCCTTCAACTACTTCGGGCGGGCGTACGGCTTCCAGGTGCGGGGCCTCCAGGGCATCAGCACGGCGGCCGAGGCGGGCACGGCGGACGTGCAGGGGCTGGCCGAGTTCATCGCCACGCGCCGCATCCCCGCCATCTTCGTGGAATCGTCCATCCCCCGTCGCACCATCGAGGCCGTGCAGGAGGCCGTGGCCGCGCGCGGGTACGAGGTGCGCATCGGGGGATCGCTGTACAGCGACGCCATGGGCAATCCCGGCACGCCCGACGGCACGTACATCGGCATGGTACGGCACAACATCGACACCATCGTGGGCGCGCTGCTGCGCCAGCCCTGACGGATCCATGGAAGCGAGAACGATGACGGACGGAACGCCGGCCATCGAGGTCAACGACCTCACGGTGGCCTACCGCGAGAAACCGGTGCTGTGGGACGTGGACCTCGTCGTCCCCACCGGCGTGCTGATGGCCATCGTGGGCCCCAACGGAGCGGGCAAGAGCACGCTCATCAAGGCATCCCTGGGCCTGGTCCGCGCGGCGGCGGGACAGGTGCTGGTGCACGGCCGCCCTTACGCCGAGCAGCGCAAGCTCGTGGCCTACGTGCCCCAGCGCGGCAGCGTGGACTGGGACTTTCCCACGAGCGTGCTGGACGTGGTGATGATGGGCTGCTACGGCAGCCTGGGCTGGCTGCGGCGCCCGGGCCGAAAGGAGCGGGAGAGCGCGCTGGCCGCCCTGGCCCAGGTGGGGATGCAGGACTTTGCCGAGCGGCAGATCTCGCAGCTCAGCGGCGGGCAGCAGCAGCGCGTGTTCCTGGCCCGCGCCCTGGTGCAGGACGCGCGGCTGTACCTGATGGACGAGCCGTTCCAGGGCGTGGACGCCAAGACGGAGCGGGCCATCGTCTCCGTCCTGCAGCAGCTGCGGGCGGCGGGCAAGACGGTGGTCGTCGTGCACCACGACCTGGAGACGGTGCCCGAGTACTTCGACGAGGTGCTGCTGCTGAACGTGCGCCGCATCGCCAGCGGCCCCGTGCGCGAGGTGTTCACCGAAGAGAACCTGCGGCTCACGTACGGCGGTCGTGTCCCCTTCCTCCAGCGCCGCAACGGGCACGTGGAGGGCGCGGACCACGCCCCTTCCCTGCCCCTCGCGGCGGACTGAGCGGGGCGACGCAGATGGCCCTCCCGGATCTCTTCAACGACTACACCCTGCGCACGGTGGCCCTCGGCGCGGCGGCACTGGGCGCCACGAGCGGCGCCCTGGGCTCGTACGCCGTGCTGCGCAAGCAGAGCCTGCTGGGCGACGCCATCAGCCACGCGGCGCTGCCGGGCATCGCCCTCGCGTTCCTGCTGACGGGGAGCAAGGCGCCGCTCGTGCTCGTCCTGGGCGCGGCCGCCGCCGGCTGGCTGGGCACCCTGCTGGTGATGCGCGTCGTCAACGCCACGCGGGTCAAGGAAGACAGCGCCCTGGGCATTGTCCTGAGCGTCTTCTTCGGCTTTGGCCTCGTGCTGCTGACGTACATCCAGAAGCGGCCGGACGCCAGCCAGGCGGGGCTGGACCGCTTTCTCTTTGGCCAGGCGGCCACGCTGCTGCACCGCGACGTGCTGATGATCGCCAGCCTGGGCGGCATTGCCCTGCTCGTGGCGGCGCTGTTCTGGAAGGAGTTCAAGCTGCTGAGCTTTGACCCCGACTTTGCCGCCAGCCTGGGCTTTTCCGTGCGCGGGCTGGACGTGTTGCTCACGAGCGTGCTGGTGCTGTCCATCGTCATCGGCCTGCAGACGGTGGGCGTGGTGCTCATGAGCGCCATGGTCGTGGCCCCCGCGGCCGCCGCGCGCCAGTGGACGGACCGCATGGGGACGATGGTGGTGCTGGCCGGCGCGTTCGGCGCGCTGGCGGGGGTGAGCGGCGCCGTCATCAGCTCGCTCGCGCAGCACGTGCCGACCGGACCGACGATCGTCCTCTGCCTGACGGTCCTCGTCCTCGTCTCGTTGGCCTTTGCGCCCAACCGCGGGCTCCTGTGGGAAGCCGTGCGGCAGGCGCGCAACCGCCGGCAGCTGCACATGCACGCCGTGCTGCGCGACCTGCACGCGCTGGCCGTGCAGCACGGGGGGCAGGAGCACGTGCACGCGTCTGCCGTGCTCGAGGCCATGCACCCCGGCGCCCGGCACGAGCTCACGGCGCTGGCGGAGCGCGGCTGGGCGCGGCGCACGGGCGCGGACGGGTGGAGCATCACCCCGTCCGGGCGATCGGAGATGGAGCGGCGCGAGGGCCGGGACGAGGAGAGCGCATCATGATGCCCGAACAGGAGATCCAGTGGATCGCGGCGGTGACGGCGGCCGCCTGCGCCCTTCCCGGCGTGTTCCTCGTCCTGCGCCGCATGTCGCTGATGAGCGACGCCATCAGCCACGCCATCCTGCTGGGGATCGTGCTGGCGTTCTTCGTCACGGAGAACATCGCGTCGCCGCTGCTGGTGGTCGCGGCGGCCGTGACGGGCGTGCTGACGGTGTCGCTGGTGGAGGTGCTCAACCGCACGCGGCTGGTGCGCGAGGACGCGGCCATCGGCCTGGTGTTCCCCGCCCTGTTCAGCGTGGGCGTGATCCTCATCTCGCGCTTTGCCGGCAACGTGCACCTGGACGTGGATGCCGTGCTGCTGGGCGAGCTGGCCTTTGCGCCCTTCAACCGGCTGGTGATCGGCGGCAGGGACCTGGGCCCGCGCACGCTGTGGCTGATGATCGGCGTGCTGCTGCTGAACGCGGGCTTCATCGCCGCGTTCTACAAGGAGCTCAAGCTCACGACCTTCGACGCGGCGCTGGCGGGGGCGCTGGGGTTTGCGCCGGGCGTCATCCACTACCTGTTCATGACGCTGGTGAGCGTGACGGC
>NZ_DASURI010000464.1:0-4050 GCF_036280135.1 Longimicrobium sp. | reverse complement strand
GTACTCTGCTGCCCCTGCTCCCTCTGCGTGAGAATTCTGTTTTCGGTTACTCGGCGCTTTCGATGGCGCGGCGGACGGAGGCGTGGGCGGCACAGCAGCGGGTCAGGCTCTGCAGCAGCCGCCCGGGAGAAAGCAGCGACTTGGGCAGGTAGTCCGACGCCCCCGCCATCACCAGGTCCGCCGCGATCTCGGGATCGCTCTGCCCCGTGAGCATGATCACGGGGACGCGAATGCCCGCCGTCCGCAGGCCCCGCAGAAAGGTGAGCCCGTCGCCGTCGGGCAGGTTGAAGTCCAGCAGCACGCAGTCGTACGGCTCGTCCGTAAGCCGGCCGATAGCCTCCAGCACGCCCTCGGCCTCGTCCGCCCGCGCGCTCAGCCCCGTCCGCGCCAGGTGCCGCCGCACGGCCATGCGGTCCACGGCGTCGTCGTCCACCACCAGCACCCGCAGGGGCGTCACGTCCGAATCGTTCTCGTTCACGGAAGCTCCACGAGGGACCAGTACTGGATGAGGGTGGACACGGTGTCGCAGAACGCCTGGAAGGAGACCGGCTTGAGGATGTAGCCGGCCACGTTGAGGTTGTACGCGTCCAGGCGGTCCCGCTCGTCGTCGGAGGTGGTGAGCACCACCACGGCCGTGCAGCACAGCTCCGGGTCCCCCCGCAGGACCCGCAGGAACTCCACGCCGTTCATCCGCGGCAGGTTCAGGTCCAGCAGCACCAGCCGGCGGTAGCGGGACACGGCGCCGCCGCGCAGCATCTCCAGCGCCTCCTGCGCGCCCTGCGCCACGTGCAGCGGATGGACGACGCCGTTGGCCTTGAGGGCCCGGCGCACGTTCATCACGTCCACCGCGTCGTCGTCCACCAGCAGCAGGTTCAGGGGCCGCGAGGTCATGCGGCCTGCGCGCGCCAGGTAAAGTGGAACGCGGCGCCCCGGCCCGGGGCGGATTCCACCCACACGCGCCCGCCCCGGCTTTCCACCATCTTCTTGACGATGGACAGGCCGATGCCCGTGCTTTCCACCGTGTCGCGCGCCTGCAGCGTCTGGAAGATGGCGAAGATGCGCTCGTGGTACTCCGGCGCGATCCCCGGCCCGTTGTCGCGCACGGTGAACGTCCACTCGTCCCCCGCGCGCGCGGCGGAGACGTGCACGCGGGGCCGGTCGCCGCCGTACTTGAGCCCGTTGCTGACGAGGTTCATCAGCACCTGCTGCAGGGGCAGCCGCTCCGTCACCAGCACGGGCAGGCCGGGCTCCACCACCACCTCCGCCTCCGCCGGCGGGGCCAGCAGGTCCACGATCTCGTGCGCCAGCGCGTCGGTGTCGATGCGCTGCGGCGGGTCCTGCGTGCGGCCGGCCCGCGAGTACTGCAGGATGCCGTCGATGAGCCCTTCCATGCGGTGCACGCGGCCCCGCAGCAGGCGCATCTGCTCGCGCGTGTCGTCCGTGAACCGGTCGGCCAGGTCGTCCTCGATCCACTGCGACAGGTTGGCGATGCCGCGCAGGGGCGCCTTGAGGTCGTGGCTGGCCACGTAGGCGAACTGGTCCAGCTCGCGGTTGCTCGTCTCCAGGGCGCGGGCCAGGCGGGCCAGCTCCTCGGCCTTTTGCTCCACCTCGCGGCGGGCGCGCACCTGCGCCGTCACCTCCACGGCATGCACCAGGATGTCGCGCCGGTCCGGGTCCGGGCTGGCCAGGGGGCGCCACACCAGGTTCCAGTACGTGTCCTCCAGCACGCCGCTTCCCCAGCGCTCCAGGGGCACGTTGACCTCGGGATTGACGAACGGATCGCCCGTCTCGTACGTGCGGTCCAGCTGCTCGAACAGGCCGCTGCCCGCGAACTCGGGGAACACCTCGCGAAACGGCCGGCCGATGGCGCCCGGCTTGCCCACCGTCTGCTCCCACGTGGGGTTGATCATGGTGACCACGTGGTCCGGCCCCGTGTACAGGGCCATGACGGCGGGCGCCTCGGTAAAGATCTGCTCCAGCCGCGCGCGCTGCGTCTCGGCCTCGCGCAGCAGGCGCTCCCGCTCCGCCTCGGCCTGCTTGCGCTCGGTGACGTCGATGACCGTGCCGGTAAAGCGCACGGCCCGCCGGTCGGCGCCCTCGCCCTCGAAGCGGGCGCGGCCGCTGGCGCGCAGCCACCGGACGTCGCCCCCGGGCGGCACCACGCGGTACTCCACGTCGTAGGCGCTGCGGACCGCGGGGTCCATGGCGCGCCGCGCGGCGTCCTCGGCCTGGGCGCGGTCGTCGGGGTGCACGCCCTGGATGAACACGCCCCAGTCCACGGGCGCGTCCGGCGCCAGGCCGAACATCCGCCTGCACCGCTCGTCCCACGTCAGCCGGTCGGTCTGCGGCCGGTAGTCCCACGTGCCGATCTCGGCGGACTCCAGGGCCAGGCGCAGGCGGCTCTCCAGCTCTTCCACGGACCGCCGCGCGCGCACCTGCTCCGTGACGTCCACGGCATGGACGAAGATGCCGGAGATGGTGTCGTCCGTCTCGCGGATGGGCTGGTAGATGAAGTTCAGGAAGTGCTCCGCGGGCTCCCCGCCCGGGGTGCCCTGCAGCAGGATGGGCACCTCCGTCCCCACGAAGGGCTCGCCCGTGGTGTACACGCCGTCCAGCAGGCCGATGAACCCCTGGTCCACCACCTCGGGCAGGGCCTGGGGCACGGGCCGGCCGATGACGTCGCGGTGCCCGATGAGCTGCTGGTAGAGTGGATTGGTGGTCTCGAAGACGTGGTCCGGCCCCCGCAGGGTGGCGATGAAGGCCGGCGCCCGCTCGAAGATCTCCGCCAGGCGCCCGCGCTCTGCCTCCAGCTGGCGCTCGGCGAAGATGCGGGCCGTAGTCTCGGAGACCACGTTGAGGTACGCCACGATGGCCCCGTCCTCGTCGCGGACGGGGCTCAGGGCGAACGTGTACCACGCGTTGGGCTGGCCGGGCTCGGCGCCGTGGTCCTCGCCGGGCGCGCGCTCGATGACGAACGGCGCGTCCTCGGCGTAGATGGGCGGGCCGCCGGCGGCGATCTGCTGGAACATGGGGGCGATCTCGGGCCAGATCTCCGCCCACACCTGGCTGCCGGCGCGGCCCAGCGCGGCGGGGTGCTTGGCGCCCAGCACATGCCGGTACCCGTCGTTGTAGATGAGCACCAGCTCGGGGCCGCACCACAGGTTGATGGGGAACGGCGAGTCCAGCGCCGTGCGCACGGCCCAGCGCAGGGCGGGGGGCCACGTCTCCACGGGCCCCAGCGGCGAGGCGGCCCAGTCCAGCGCGCGGCAGCGCGCGCGCATCTCTCCGTCTCCCGCGAACAACGCGGCGGCGGCGCGCGACGGGGCCGGCGCCGTATCCTGGATGCTCAAGCGAACGATCTCTCCGGGGTGGATGAACTGCGCTGGATGCGTTGAGCAAACCGCGCGCCCGCGCCCGGCGAGGCCACCCGCCGTGGCTCCGGATGGGCGGAGCCATGCCCCGGCCACGTGTGTCACGATCCGTGCGGTACCGGTGTGCACCGCGGATGCCGCGTCCGCTCCCTTTCGCCTGTCGCCGAACGATGCGAATGCTGATCGCCGCCCTGTCCGTCCTGCTGCTGGCCGCCTGCGCCGACCCCGCGGGGGGAAACGGGTCCGCGGCCGCGCCCGTGCTGGTGAACCGCACGGCCACCGCGTTCGTCTACGCGGCGTTCGACCTGGCGGACGCGGGGCTGGTGGATCCCAATCCCGCCATCGACCCCGCGATGGTGCCGGAGCGCGTCGTGGCGGCGGGCGCGGAGGCGGAGATCCAGGTGGAGCAGACCTCCGGCGAGGGCGTGCTGCTGTTCCTGTACGAGATCCCCGCCGGCGACCACGCCGGGCCCGTTTCCCTGAGCCGGACGGTGCGCGTGACCCGCGCGGAGCTGATCGCATCCGGCGGCCGCATCGTCATCGACCCGGCGTGATCGCCCGGACGTGATCCGCCCGGACGTGATCGCCCGGACGTGATCGGCCGGTGGGATGGGCGGACGAACGAATCCCCCCGGAGCGGCTGCCCCGGGGGGGGGATTCGTGCATCCGGCGTCTCCGT
>NZ_DASURI010000463.1:0-2523 GCF_036280135.1 Longimicrobium sp. | reverse complement strand
GAAACGATTCGACACAGACGCGGGCGCGGTACAGCAAAGCTGAGGTGGCGGAAGTCACGGTGCGGGTGCGTTAGCGACGCGCCCGCCCGCGTCCACCAGCTTGTGGCGGCTGCGCGCCCACCGCCGAGTGTCCGCCGCCCGTGTTCCCCCCCGCCGATCCTCCCCAAACCCGGTCAGCTCACTGCTGCCGGGTTCATCCGTGCGTCGATCACCCTCCGTATTTCGTCCAGCGACGCGCCTTCCCTGTGCATCATGGCGGCGCCGAACGCCTCCGCCAGGCAAATCTCGCACTGGGCCCCGTGGTCGTCCTCGAAGCACGAGAGCAGGGAGCGGTGGTCGTGATGCTCCGAGCAGTGGCAGTAGCAATAGATCCCGTCGATGACCTCGGGGATCTTCGCGACTTCGGCGTAGACCCCGGCAATCTGCGGATCCGCGGCGTACCGCTCGGGTGCCTGAACCCGGTCTCCCCGGACGCCGGGACGCGGCTCGGGATGGAGCTCGGCGTTCGCGCGCGGCGCGAACGCGCGAAGTAGCCCGCGATGCATACGGCCGCGAGTGCGGTCGCCCGCACGAGCCAGCGCCGGACGAGCGGGGTAGTCATCCGCCGGCGCTGCTGGCGCTTGGGGGGCGTTCTTGCATCCTGGTTGCTCATGGTCCTCGAGTCAGAGTCTCTGTCGTATGTATGCTCGCGCCGTCACCAGCGCCTGCCGATGCCGGCCATGACGATGTCGTTGTCGCCCCTGCCTCCGCGCAGCAGCTGAACACCGCTGAAGAGCTCGAAGCGGCCTACGCGGACGCTGGGGCGGAGAACCGCCGAATGGCGGGCCGAATGCCGGTCGAACCGCATGGCCGCGTATGTCGCCGTCAGCGCGAAGCGCTCGTTCCACGACGCCGTCACTTCGGCGCCCAGCGATGAGGACGCGAAGCCGTCCGTGTTCTCGTAGGCAGCGAAATGCGTCATCTCGCCGAGGTCGACGTGGGTTTCGATTCCGTGCGTTTCCCGATCGAACCCGGAACGGCTTCCGAAGACCGTCGCGGTGAAGCTCCCGCTTTCCACCTGCACGCCGCCGAAGATCATCCCGTGCCCCACGCGGACCGGCTCAGCGGTGGCGAGGTCGGTCGCCTGGACGCGCGCGTAGACGGAGTTCGCGAACAGGCGGATCTCAGCCGCTTCCGAGGCGTGGACCGCGTGCGTGGCGTGTGCGCCCACCGCCCATGCATGCTGCTTTTCCGTTGGCAGGTACCCGAAGGTGAAGACGCCCAGCTCCAGCCGATCGGAAAGCTCCCGGCGGAGCTCCAGGCCCAACGATGGGAAGACGGGCTCGTCAAAGCTCTCCTGCACCACGTGTGCGCTGATCCCGAACGTGCCTCCCCACGCCTTACGGCTGAAGTTCAGCCCGGCGTGCCGATAGCCCTCACGTCCGATGAATAGCTCCGCTTCGGTCTCAGACCCGTGCAGGAACCAGAGGCTCCCCGTCGTGTCGGGCGGGACAGCTGGATGCCCGCCAGCGCTCAGGCTCGCCGGAATCGCGAGCCTGAGTATCAGCAGCATCAGCAGCACCCCTCCAGTCCGCTTGTCGCCCATGGTAAGCGGCATCATGCGGCCTGGGGTCCATTGTGTTCTACTCCACCATCCCCGTAACGGGGGCAGCAGCGGACCCCGCGGGCAACGTCCGTCAGGAGCGCGTCGGCGAGGCCGAGCAGCGCTTCGACTCGCTCGTCCGCGAGCGAGTAGATCCCGAAGCGTCCCTGCTGCTCGCGGAACACCAGGCCGCAGTCCAGCAGGCAGGCAAGGTGGTTGGAGACGTTCGGCTGGCCGAGGCCGGTCGCTTCCACCAGGTCGCTGACGCTGCGCGGTCCGCCTCGGAGCGCTTCCAGGATCGAGAGGCGCGATGGATCGCAAAATCCGCGGAACAGCTTGGCTCGCGTCTCGAGCGGGATCGTTGGGAGGGTAAGCGTCATCGGTACGTCTGGAGGTTTGCGTCAGCCGCCAATGATGCGTGGTGCCAGGAGCGGAGTCAACCCGGGGCCAGATGCCGACGCACGAACCAATCCCTCACCTCCTGATCAAGGTGGAGGGCTCGGCGTTGACGGGATTCGGGAGCAGCCTTATACTCGTTGAGATTCATTCTCAACAAGGAAATGACATAACCATGGCTGCTGTCGGCGAAGGAGCGGGTATCCCCTTGATGTCTGGCAATCCGTCTCGTCGGCGACTCGGGTCTTTCCATGCCGCCCTGGGCGGCGCGGGGGCACTCCTCATCACGGGCGTGCTCCTCTGGCAGGGGATCACCGCCGCCGGCAACCCCGACCCGCTCAGCGAAGGCATCAGCCAGTCTGCGGCCGTCATGAACACCGGCATCGTGGTGTTTCGAGAGGGCCTCGAAGCCATCCTGGTGCTCGCGGCCCTCACCGCCAGCATGGTGCGCAAGCGTCAGGACTTCTGGCGGCCCATCGCGCTGGGCGCGGCGATCTCCTTCGCCGCGTCGGTTGCGACGTGGTTCATCGTGGTCGCGCTGATCG
>NZ_DASURI010000462.1:0-21995 GCF_036280135.1 Longimicrobium sp. | reverse complement strand
GTGCCCCAGCCCTGGCCCTGGACGCGCCCGGAGTGCTGGACGGGTGGCCGGCGGAGCGCCCGGCGGATGCGGACGCGGCCGGAACGGAGCGGCTGGCGTACGTCATCTACACGTCCGGCTCCACCGGCCGCCCCAAGGGCGCCATGAACGCCCACCGCGGGGTCGTGAACCGCATCGCGTGGATGCAGGACGCGTTCGGCCTCTCGCCGGACGACGCCGTGCTGCAGAAGACGCCGTTCAGCTTCGACGTCTCCGTCTGGGAATTCTTCTGGCCCCTGGCCGTGGGCGCGCGGCTGGTGATGGCCCCGCCCGGCGCGCACCGTGATCCCGTGGCGCTCAACGAGCTCATCCGGCGCGAGGGGATCACCCTCCTGCACTTCGTCCCGTCCATGCTGCGCGCGTGGCTGGACGGCGCGGATGCGTCCGCCTGCACGTCGCTCCGCGCGGTGATGAGCAGCGGCGAGGCGCTCCCCGCGGACCTCGTCACGCGCTTCTTCGGGGCGCTCCCTTCAGGTCAGCTGCACAACCTGTATGGACCCACGGAGGCGGCGGTGGACGTGACCCACTGGCCGTGCACGCCGGAGGTGCGCGGCGGCGTGCCCATCGGCCGCCCCATCGCCAACACGCGGATGTACGTGCTGGACGCGCGCGGCGCGCCGGTGCCCGTGGGCATGCCGGGCGAGCTGTGGATCGCGGGGGTGCAGGTGGGGCGCGGCTACTGGCGGCGCCCGGGGCTCACGGCGGAGCGCTTCGTCCCCGATCCGTTCGCGCCGGAGCCGGGTGCGCGCATGTACCGCACGGGCGACCGCGCGCGCTGGCGGGCGGACGGCGCCCTGGAGTACCTGGGCCGCACGGATTTCCAGGTCAAGGTGCGCGGCTTTCGCGTGGAGCCGGGCGAGGTGGAGGCGGCGCTCGCCGCCCTTCCCGGCGTGCGGCAGGCCGTCGTGGACGCGCGCCCCGGCCCGGGCGGCGCGCGGCTGGTGGCGTGGATCGCGGCGGACGCGGACGCGCGGCCCTCTCCCGAGTCGCTGCGCGAGGGACTGCTGCGCTCCCTTCCGGACCCCATGGTGCCGTCCGTCTTTGTCCCCGTGGACGCGCTGCCCCTCACGCCCAGCGGCAAGGTGGACCGGCGCGCGCTGCCGGAGCCCGCGGGCGCGGCGGGGCCGGAGGGCGGATACGTCCCCCCGCGGTCCCCCACGGAGCAGCTGCTGGCGGACGCCTGGGCGGAGCTGCTGGGCGTGGAGCGCGTCGGCGCGACGTACGGGTTCTTCGCCCTGGGAGGGCACTCGCTGCTTGCCACGCGCCTCGTGTCGCGCATCCGCGACCTCTTCGGCGTGGAGCTGTCCTTGCGCGCGATCTTCGAGACGCCCGTCCTCCGCGACCTGGCCGCGCGCATCGTCCGCGCGGGGCAGGAGGGGGACGCTCCGTTCGCGCCGCCGCCGCTCACGCGCGTGGCGCCGGCGAACGATGCGCCCCTTTCGTTCGCGCAGGAGCGGCTGTGGTTCATCGACCGGATGGACCCTGGCAGCGCGCTGTACAACATGAGCCCCGCGCTGCGCCTGGGCGGACCGCTGGATCCCGCCGTGCTGGAGGCCGCCCTGCGGGAGGTCGTCCGCCGGCACGAGCCCCTGCGGACATCGTTCCCGCTCGTGGACGGCCACCCCGTGCAGCGCGTCGGCTCCGCGGACGATTTCCGGCTGGCCGTGGACGATCTGTCGGACCTGTCCCCGGAGGAGCGGGACGATGAGGCCGGGCGCATCGTGGCGGCGTGGGGGCGGATGCCGTTCGACCTGGAGCACGGGCCGCTGTTCCGCGCGCGGCTCCTTCGGATCGCGCCGGATGACCACGCGGTGCTGCTGGGGCTGCACCACGCCGTGAGCGACGGGTGGAGCAACGGCATCCTCTTCCGCGAGCTGTTCGCCCTGTACGAGGCGTTCGCCGCGGGCGAATCGTCGCCGCTGGAGCCGCTGCCCGTCCGCTACGCGGACTACGCCGCGTGGCAGCGGGGGTGGCTGGCCGGGGAGGAGCTGGACCGGCAGGTGGCGTACTGGCGCGGGGCCCTGGCCGGCGCCCCGGCCCTGCTGGCGCTGCCGGCGGACCGTCCCCGTCCCGCGGCCATGAGCCGGCGCGGCGCGCGGCACACGTTCGCCGTCGGGGCGGACGTGGCCGGTTCGGTGCGGGCGCTGGCCCGGCGGGAGGGCGCCACGCTCTTCATGGCGCTCTTGGCCGCGTGGGACGTGGTCCTGTCGCGCGCTTCCGGCCAGGCGGACGTCGTCGTGGGCACGCCCGTGGCCGGCCGCACGCGGCGCGAGACGGAGGGGCTGATCGGCCTCTTCGTCAACACGCTGGCCCTGCGGACGGACCTGTCCGGTGACCCGCCGTTCCTGGCGCTGCTGGAGCGCGTCCGTTCGGCCACGCTGGGGGCGTTCGCGCACCAGGACCTGCCGTTCGAAAAGCTCGTGGAGGAGCTCAAGCCCGAGCGCAGCCTGGCGTACACGCCGGTCTTCCAGGCGCTGTTCAACCTGCAGAACACGGGCGAAGGGCCCGGCCAGGCGCCCGGCGCGCTGTCGCTGGCGCCCGTGGCGGGACGAGGCGCGCCGGACGCCAAGGTAGACGTCACGCTCACGGTGACGGAGCTCCCGGACGGCTCGCTGCACGCCGCCCTGGGCTACGCGGCCGACCTCTTCGACGCGGCCACGATAGAGCGGATGGCGGCGCAGTGGACGCGCGTGCTGGTGGCCGTTTCGGCGCGGCCGGAGGTGCCCGTATCGGAGATCGACCTGCTGTCGGACGAGGAGCGCGCGGCGCTGGCGGAGTGGAACCGCACCGATCGGGACTTCTCCGCGCGGACGGCGCTGGACCTGTTTGACGGATGGGTGGCGCGCACGCCGGACGCGCCCGCGCTGGCCTTCGAGGGCGAGCGGCTGACGTTCGCGGAGCTGGACGCGCGGACGCGGCGGATGGCGCGGGCGCTGGTGGCGCGCGGCATCCGCCCGGAGGCGCGCGTGGGGCTGGCCGTGGAGCGCTCGGCGGAGATGATCGTGGCGCTGCTGGGCATCCTGCGCGCGGGCGCGGCGTACGTGCCGCTGGACCCCGCGTTCCCGCCCGCGCGCATGGCCGACATGCTGGCGGACGCCGACGCGTCGCTCGTCCTGGCGCAGGACGCGCTGCTTCCCCTGCTCGAAGGGAGCGGTGCGGAGGTGATGCGGATCGGCGACGCCGAGCCGAATGCGCCGGCGTCGGTCGCGCTGCCGGAGATCCGGCCGGAGTGGCTGGCGTACGTCATCTACACCTCGGGGTCCACGGGCCGGCCCAAGGGCGTGGCCGTGGAGCACCGGCAGCTCGCGCACTACGTGCAGGCCGTGGCGGAGCGGCTGGCGCTGCCGGAGCGCGCCTCGTACGCCACGGTGAGCACCATCGCGGCGGACCTGGGGCACACCTCCGTCTTCGGCGCGCTCTGCGGCGGCGGGTGTCTCCACGTGATCGGCGGGGAGCGCATCGGGGATGGACGCGCGTTCGCGTCGTACCTCGCGGACAACGACGTGGACGTGCTCAAGATCACGCCCTCGCACCTGGCTGCGCTGATGGGGGGCGGCGACCCGGCCGCCGTCCTGCCGCGCCGCTGCCTGGTGCTGGGCGGCGAGGCGCTGCGTGCCGCGTGGGTAGACGAGGGCCGGGCCCTCGCGCCGGGGCTGCGCGTCGTCAATCACTACGGCCCCACGGAGACAACCGTGGGCGCGCTGGCGTACGTGGCGGATTTGGAGCTGCCGGACACGTCGGGCGGCACTGTCCCCCTCGGCCGGCCCCTGGCGAATGCCCGCGCCTACGTGCTGGATCTCGCTCTCCGGCCCGTTGCGGTCGGCGTTCCGGGCGAGCTGTGCATCGGGGGACGCGGGGTGGCGCGGGGGTACCTGGGCCGCCCCGCGCTCACGGCGGAGCGCTTTGTCCCCGATCCGTTCGCGACGGAGCCGGGCGCGCGCATGTACCGCACGGGAGACCGGGCGCGCTGGCTGACGGGCGGGGACGTGGAGTTCCTGGGCCGCATCGACCAGCAGGTCAAGGTGCGCGGGTTCCGGGTGGAGCCGGGCGAGGTGGAGTCCGTCCTCCGCGCCCATCCCGCCGTCCGTGACGCGGCCGTCGTGGCCCGTCCCGATCCCATGGGGACGCTGTTGCTCGTGGCGTACGTCGTCGGTGCGGAAGGAGCGGCGGTGGACGTGGAGGGGCTGCATCGCCACTGCGCGGCGCACCTGCCCGCGTACATGGTGCCGGCCGTGTTCGTCCCCATCGACGCGCTGCCGCTCACGCCCAACGGCAAGCTGGACCGCGCCGCGCTCCCCGCACCGGAGGGGCCGGCCGGCGACGGCTTCGTCGTCCCGCGCGACGTGACGGAGCTGGAGGTGGCGCGCATCTGGTCGGAGGCGCTGGGCGTGCCGCGCGTGGGCGCCACCGACGACTTCTTCCGCCTGGGCGGCCACTCGCTCCTGGCCGTGCGGATGCTGCCGCACATCCGGGAGCGCTTTGGCCGCGACCTGCCCCTGTCCGCGCTTTTCCAGCACTCCACCGTCACTGCCTTTGCCGACGCCCTGCGCCGCGAGGGTGCGGACGCGGACGACGGGCGCCTGCTGGTGACGCTCAACGCCGGGGACGGCACGCGTCCGCCGCTCTTCTTCTTTCCGCCCGCGGGCGGCACCGTGATGCCGTACGTGGACCTGGCGCGCCTGTTGGGACCGGACCAGCCGTTCCTCGCCCTGCAGGCACCTGGCGTGAACGGAGCGGAAGCACCGCTGTGGACCGTGGCGGAGATGGTGGAGCGGTACCTGGAGGAGATCCGGCGCGCGCAGCCGCACGGGCCGTACTGGCTGGGCGGATGGTCGGCCGGCGGATTGACGGCGTTCGAGGCCGCCCGCCGCCTGCGCGCGGAGGGTGAGTCAGTGGCGCTCGTGGCCGTCCTCGACGCGCCCGCGCCCGACGCGCAGCGCGACATGAGCGCGCCGGACCAGGTGGCCCTCTACCGCCGCTTCGCCGGCAGCACCGTCACGGGCGACGAGGCGCTGCTGGACGCGCTGGCGGACGAGCTGCGGCCGCTGGCGCCACAGGAGCGGCTGCCGGCGCTGTCGCGGTGGATCGCGCGGCACGGCGGGCACGTGATGGACACGGAGCTGGCGCGCGTGGCGCGGGTGATGGCCGTGTACGAGGCCACGGCCCGCGCCGTTCGGGACTACCTGGACCCGCCGCCGCTGGACGCGCCCGTCGTTCTCTTCGTGGCGTCGGAGGGTCGCGCGGAGGACGGGGTCGGCCCGGACGCGCTGCCTCCCCGCTGGCGGCCGTTCGTGGCGGGCGAGCTCGAGGTCCGCGTCGTCCCTGGCGTGCACGCACAGCTCGTCCACGAGCCCGCCGCCGTCACCCTCGCGGCCGCCCTGCGCGATGTCATGGAGGACATCCGAGGCTGACCCCATCTGCGCGCTGCGCGAAATGGCCAGCAGGGCATCGTCCCCTGCTGGCCGTTTTGCATCGATGCCGTCCCGGCACTACGGGAGCGGATACACCCGGACGACGTGCGACTGGTCCACCTCCACCACCGTATTGATCATGTCCAGCGGCGGATCTATGGACTGAATGGCACGGAGCGCTGTTTCGAACGCGGAAATCTGCTCGGCTCGCGCCACGTTAGGGATCACCACCGCGCCCGGGTGGATCTCCTCGCGCCGCAGCATGGGTTCGAAGTCCTTCCAGTTGTTCGTGACGATCGTCAGGTCTTCGTCCCGGATGAACGAGAGCAGCGCCTGGTCCGTCCGGCTTTTCCAATCACGGTACTGCACGTGGTGAGCGACGTAGCCAAAGCGATTCGCTACCTCCACGAGTTTGGGGGTCAGGCACTCATCGACCAGGAACTGGATCACGAACGCCGCCCATCCGCCTACGCACGCGGCTCATCAGGGTGAATGACGTGCGTGGGGGCCTGGGTGCGCCAGGGCGCCTGCCGGGGCCGTCCGCGCCGGGGATACAGCTCCGCGTACCGCGTCGCGATCTCCAGCGATCCGGGAGCGAGCGCGGGATAATCCTCCAGGATCTCCTCCGCGGGAATTCCATCCCGCACGAAGCTGGCGATCATCTGCACGGGGATACGCGTGCCGCGAAACACCGGCTCGCCGCCCCGAACCTCCGGGTTTTCCTCCACGTGGCCCTTGATGCGCGACAGCTCGTCCAGCCGGGTGCGGATCTCCGCCACGGAGCCCGTGATGTCGAGCTTTACGCCGTTCGCCATCTCGATGGTGGGCGGAACGGAATCCAGGTCCGCGTTGAAGCGGACCAGCTTCTTGTAGACTACGCGCCGGCTGCTGGTGGAGAGGACGTCCTGCACGTGCAGGTAGATGAGCTCCGCCACGCCGACCGTGCGGCCGGAGGCGTCGGTCTCGAAGCGCATCTCGTGCGTGCGGATCTCGCCCCGGTCAATGGCCTGGTTGACCGCGTGGCGCGATACGCCGGACACGAACGCCGCCTCGTTTACCGTGGCGATGATCCTGTCTGCCAGGCCCCGGCCGCCCATGTGCCGCCTCGAAAGCATAAATCCTCCTCGTCTGAGGAGGAATTTATTCATGGTCTGATCCGGGCACAAGTGACCCCGTCGGCACGGTCGCGCGGTGCCCGTGGATCGCACGGAGGGCGCGCGGGTACATGGCCGCGCACGTTTCGCCGCGCATCTCCCCGGTCTTCCATCCCGCGCGGCGCCGGGCAGGCCCACCTCCACCTCCGGGTGCTTTCATGCGGCGCATCATCCTTCTCGCGGCCCTCCTCGCGGCCGCGTACGTTCCCCAGGCGGCACGGGCACAGTTCGCGCGCGGCGGCTACCTCATGGCGGGGCAGGGGGCCGGCGGAAACGGGCTCGTCGACGCGCGGTTCGCCGTCGACATGGCGTACACGATCGAGGCCGGCGGGCACGACGGCCCGTACGTGGGCGGCCGCGGCACCCTCGGCATCCACTGGCTGCGCGCGGACCAGGAGGCGTTCCGCGCGCGCTACGGCGGCGAGGCGGAGGGCGGCGGCGGCACGCTGTACGACACCGGCGGGGACGTGGAGGTGGGCTACGGCGTGGGCGTGCTGCGCGTCTACGGCTTCACGGGGATCCACTACTACCAGCAGTTCCAGGACCCCGCCACGGTGCGCGGCGGCGGCGAGGAGGTGGAGGTCACCACCCGCCGGCGCGAGACGATCGCCAACGGCAGTGGCGCCGGCGTCTACCTGCGGCTGGCGGACACGGGCGGCTTCGTGGGCGAGTGGTACCGTGGCGGCGGGCAAGACGGCGTGATGCGCCTGTCCGGCACGCGCTTCGGCCTGCGCTGGGCGTGGTAGCGCACGTCGACTCAACGTTCATCGGCGACCGGATCATGAACGACGGCGTGATCTTTCTGCTCGACGGGGCCAACCAGCTGGTGGAGATGCGCGAGGCCCCGTACGCGGACGAGCCCATGCTCCAGAAGCTGCTGGCCGACCATCCGCACCTCATGGCGTGCGAAGGGATCGGAGACGGGGCGCCGCGGCGCTGGCTGCTGGTCGCCCGCGAGATGCCCGTCTCCATCGACGACGACGCCGGCTCCACCTACGGCTACCTGGACCACCTGTTCCTGGACCAGGATGCCGTGCCCACGCTGGTGGAGGTCAAGCGCAGCTCCGACACGCGCATCCGCCGCGAGGTCGTGGGGCAGATGATGGACTACGCGGCCAACGCGGAGCGATACTGGCCCGTGGAGCGGATGCGCGAGCACTTCGAGCGGCGGTTCCGCGACGAGCCCGGCGCCGCCGAGCGCGCGCTGGCCGCGTTCCTGGGCGATGCCGATCCGGAAGCGTTCTGGAAGCAGGCCAAGACCAACCTGATCGCGGGCAAGGTCCGCCTGGTGTTCGTTGCCGACGTTATCCCCGCGTCGCTCCGGCGCATCATCGAGTTCCTCAACGGGCAGATGGATCCCGCGGAGGTGCTGGGCGTGGAGGTCCGGCAGTACGTGGGCCCGGGCATCAAGACGCTCGTGCCGCGAATGGTGGGGCAGACGGCCGCGGCGGAGTCGCGAAAGGGCGTCCGCCCGCAGGGGGAACCCTGGACGGAGCCCCGCTTTCGGGACGCCCTGCGCCAGCGGGCCGGCGACGAGACGCTCGCCCTGGCCGACCGCATCCTGGCGTGGGCGCGCGTGACCATGCCCACGCTGTGGTTCGGGCGCGGCACCACGGCGGGCTCCATCATTCCGCAGGTGCACGTGGCCGGGCGCCGGGTCTTTTGCTTCGCCTTGTGGACCGGCGGAACGATCGAGCTCCAGCCGCAGCACATGAAGTACATGCCCGGCTTCGAGCCGGACGAGCGCCGTCGCGAGTTCCTGGAGCGCATCAACGCCATTCCGGGCGTGGACGTGCCGGCCGATGCCATCCAGCGCCGCCCGTCCTTTCCCCTGGCGCACCTCCGGAGCGACGAGGCCATGCAGGCGTTCTTCGGGGTGATGGAATGGGCCATCTCCGTCTCCCGTGCGGCCGCGTCCGCCTCGTCGCCGGTGATCACGGGCGACGCGCCGAACGCGGACCTCGCGCCCTTCGTGGACGCGTGATGGAGATCCTGAGGACCCCGGACGAGCGGTTCGCCAATCTGCCGGAGTGGCCGTTCACACCGCGGTACGCGGAGGTGGACGGGCTGCGCATCGCCTGCGTGGACGAGGGCCCGCGCGACGCCCCGCCCGTGGTGATGCTGCACGGCGAACCGTCGTGGTCGTACCTGTATCGAAAGATGATCCCCGTCTTTACGGCCGCGGGCTTTCGCGCCGTGGCGGCGGACCTGCCGGGGTTCGGGCGCAGCGACAAGCCGGCGGATGCCTGGGTGTTCAGCTACGCGCGGCTGGTGGAGTGGATGACGGGCTGGCTGATGGCGATGGACCTGCGCGACGTGACGCTCGTCTGCCAGGACTGGGGCGCGCTCATCGGGCTGCGGATCGCGGCGGAGCACCCGGACCGCTTCGCGCGCCTCGCCGTCGCCAACGGAGCGCTGCCCACGGGCGACATGCGCACCCCGTGGGCGTTCCGCGTCTGGCAGGCGTTCGCGCGCTGGACGCCGGTGTTCCCCGTGGGTAGGATCATCCGCACGGGCACGCGGACCCCGCTCGCGCCGGAGGTCGTGGCCGCGTACGAAGCGCCGTTCCCGTCCGAGCGGTTCAAGACCGGCCCGCGCGCGCTGCCGCCGCTGGTTCCCACGCGCCGCGACGACCCCGCGCGCGAGGCCAACCTGCGCGCCTGGGCCGCGCTGGAGCGGTGGGACAAGCCGTTCCTCACCGCGTTCAGCGACGGGGACGCCATTACGCGCGGGCTGGAGCGCGGCTTTCAGCGTCGCGTGCCGGGCGCGGCCGGCCAGCCGCACACCACCATCCGCGGCGCCGGCCACTTTCTGCAGGAAGACCGTGGAGAGGAGCTGGCCCGCGTCGTCGTGGACTGGATGCGCGGCCTGGGCGTCGCGCCGGGTTCGGACGTGGCCGATTCGGCGCGATAGGCATCTGCCGCGTGATGTGGACGCCGGCCGCTGTGTCGAAGGGGATGACGCGCGCGCCGGTGCAGTGACGAATCAAACGAGACCAGACGTACAGGGAGGATGGGATGGGCGAGGCGGGGGAGACGATCTCGTGGGCGGATTTCGAGAAGGTGCACATGCGGGTGGGGCGGGTGGAGCGCGCGGAGGCGTTTCCCGAGGCGCGCAAGCCGGCCATCAAGCTGTGGATCGACTTCGGGCCGGAGCTGGGGATCAAAAAGAGCAGCGCGCAGCTCACGGTGCACTACACGCCGGAGTCGCTCGTCGGCCGGCGGGTGATTGCGGTCACTAACTTTCCCCCGCGGCAGATCGGCCCCGTGATGTCGGAGGTGCTGGTGCTGGGCGTCCCGGACGAGAACGGCGCCGTCGTCCTCCTGGCCCCCGACCAGGACGTCCCCCTCGGCGGGCGCGTGTTCTGAGGCGGAATCAGACAGAGGCGGAAGCTGACAGAGGGGGGCGCCGGCTCTGCGCCAAGCGGTTGAAACCGTCGCTGGAACATCACGAAGTCCGCCTGCGCGGACTGCCCCAGTTGATCGCCGCCGGAGTACACCGCGGCCACCTCCAGGCCGAACGGCGGACGAAGGCGTCGGTACCGCGCCTCGTCGAGAGATCCGTCTCACCGGCACGGGGGCCGCGTGCAGTCCACGAAGGTGGATTTCGTGCATCTCCAGCGGCGAATTCATTCGCTCCGGCGCGAGGACCGCCGATCTGCCCGATCTTTCGTCCGGGAGTGTCTCCGATCCGCGTATCTCAACTTCCCCGCCGCACCGACTCGCCGGCTCCGCCCATCCGATCCCATCCGCTCACCGCGCATCCCCTCCCGATCGCGCATCCTCCATCGAATCCCATCCGCTCACCCGCGGCACGATCCCGTTGTCGCGCGGCGGGGGCGCGCGTTAGGTTGCGCGGTCTGATCCGCCGTCCGCCGGGAAACCCACACCCGAGCCGTCCGTGAAGACCATCGTTCCCACCCTCGCCCTGCTGCTCGCCGCCACGGCCGCCGGGCCGGCGCGCGCGCAGACCGGCGCGCCCGCCCCCACGGTGCGCCTGGACTTCGTGGAAGACACGCTGCCCAACGGCCTGCGCGTCATCTACCACGTGGACCGCTCCGCGCCCGTGGCCGCCACCGTGCTGTGGTACGACGTGGCCTCCAAGCACGAGGCCCCCGGCCGCACCGGGTTCGCCCACCTGTTCGAGCACCTCATGCTCTTCACCGGCTCGCGCAACGCGCCGGAGGGGCGGCACTTTGGCCTGCTGGAGGCCGTGGGCTCGCGCACGGGCACCGACATCAACGGCACCACCAGCTGGGACCGCACCAACTACTTTCAGCAGGTGCCGTCGCACGCGCTGGAGCTGGCCCTGTGGCTGGAGGCCGACCGCATGGCCACGCTGGACGAGGCGCTCAACGAGACCAAGCTCGCCAACCAGCGCGAGGTGGTGAAGAACGAGCGCCGCCAGTCCAACGACAACCAGCCGTACGGCCGCTGGGTCGAGGCCATGCTCAGCCACCTGTACCCGGCCGACCACCCGTACCAGCACACCGTGATCGGTTCCATGCAGGACCTGGAGGCCGCCACGCTGGAAGACGTGCGCACCTTCTTTCGCACGTACTACGTGCCCAACAACGCCGTCCTGGCCATCGCCGGCGACATCGACGTCCCGCAGGCGCGGGCCATGGTGCAGCGCTACTTCGGCGGCATCCCCCGCGGGGCGGAGCCGCCGCCCGTGCGCCGGGTGCCGCTGCCGCCCACGCTGGGCGCCTCGCCCCGCGAGGTGATCGAGGACCGCAACGCGCCCGCGCCGGCCGTCTACATCGGCTTTCGCGTGCCCGGCGGCCGCGACGAGCGCGCGCCGGTGGTGAGCATGCTGGCGGAGATGATCGGCAACGGCCGCTCATCGCCCCTGTACCAGTCCCTGGTGCGCGAGCGGCAGGTGGCAACGAGCGTGTTTTCGTTCAACTTCGGGCTCGTGGAAGACGCCGACATGCTCGTCGTGGGCGCCGTGGGCCAGCCGGGCTCCAGCGCCGACTCGCTCGAGGCGGCGCTGCTGGGCGAGCTGGGCGGCATCCTCCCCCGGCTGGACGCGGGGCAGCTGGCCCGCGCGCAGGCGTCCGAGGGCTACAACCTCGTTAACAACCTGCAGCAGATGGGCGGGTTCGGCGGGCGGGGCGACGCCCTGGCCGAGAGCGCCGTGCTGTACGGCGACGCGGGGTGGATCAACCGCCGCCTGCCGTCCATCGCCGCCGTCACGGTGGACGACGTGCGCGCCCTGGCGAGCCGGTTCCTGGTCAACGACAACCGCGCGATCCTGGTGTTCGTGCCCGCCCGGCAGGAGGCCGCCCAATGAACCGCACGCTTCTCACCCTGGCCGCGGCCGCGCTGCTGCCCGCCGCCGCCTCCGCGCAGCGCGACGTGCGGATCGTGGCGCAGCAGCCCGCGCTGGGCACGCCCAATCCCTACCGCCTGCCGCCCGTGGAGGACTTCCGGCTGCAGAACGGGATGCGGGTCGTCGTCGTCCGCCAGGCGTCCATGCCCCTGGTGACGGCCCGGCTGATCGTGGACGCCGGCGCCGAGCACGAGCCCGCCGCGCAGAACGGCCTGGCCGTGCTCACGGCCAGCCTGCTGCCGGAGGGCACCGCCCAGGTTTCCGGCCCCGAGCTGGCGGAGCGGATGGAGCGGATGGGCGCGCAGTTCCAGACGGGCGCCGGGCAGAACCTGGCCTTCGTCTCCGTCACGGCCCTCAAGCCCGTCTTTGCCGAGGCGCTGGGCCTGGCGGCCGATGCCGTGACGTCGCCCGCCGTTCCCGAGGGCGACTTCGAGCGGGTGCGGCAGCAGGCCATCACCAGCTACGTCTCCAACCAGGCCACGGCCGAGGGATTGGGGACGGAGACCTTCTGGCGCGCCGTCTTTGCCCCCGAGGCGCCGTATGCTCGTCCGGCGAGCGGCACGGCGGCCACGCTGGGCGCCCTCACGCGCGACGACGTGCTGGGGTGGCACCGGCGGATGTACGTCCCTGGCAACGCCACCCTCCTGCTGGTGGGCGACGTCACGGCCGACGAGGCGCGGCGGCTGGCGCAGGACGCGTTCGGCGGATGGAGCGGCGCCGCGCCCCGGTTGGCGCGCACGGCCAACGCCGCGCGCCCCGTACAGCGTACGCGCGTGGTGCTGGTGGACCGGCCGGGCTCCGTGCAGTCCGCCATCCGCATCGGCATGGCGGCGGCGGGCGCGGAGGACCCGGACGTGGTACGGCTGCAGGTGCTCACGCAGGTGCTGGGCGGCGCGTTCAACGCGCGTATCAACCAGAATCTGCGCGAGCGGCACGGCTGGACGTACGGCGCGTTCGCCAACTTCAACCCCCTTCGGGGCGCGGGCACGCTGCTCATCAGCTCGTCCGTGCGGACCAACGCGACGGACTCGGCCGTGGCGGAGTCCGTGCGCGAGTTTGGCCGGCTGGTGGATGAGGCCGTCCCCGGCGAGGAGCTCACGAGCGCCACGGGCAACCTGGTGGGCAGCTTTCCCACGAGCGTGCAGACGGTGCAGGGCCTTGCCCAGCGGATGCAGAGCCTGCTCGTGTGGGGCCTGCCGCTGGACTACTACGGCACGTACCGCGAGCGCCTGAGTGCCGTGAGCGCGGCCGACGTGGGGACGGTGGGCCGCGCGCGCATCAATCCCGGCGCGCTGGTGATCGTCGTCGCGGGCGACCTGGCGCAGATCGAGGCGCCCCTCCGCGCGCTGAACCTGGGCGACGTGGAGGTCTGGAGCCCCGTCGGCGAGCGCCTTCGCTGATCCGCGCTCCGGATGACGGAAAACGGGCCGGTCGCCATCGCGGCGACCGGCCCGTTCCTTGTGCAATGCCGCCGGCGCGTCAGGGCCCGCTGCGGCAGACGCAGGTACCGTTCAGGCAGAAGCCGTAGTTGGCGCCCGCCTGGGTGACGCACCAGTAGTCGCACGTGCCTTCGCTGCACGAGCCGCCCGTACCGGGTCCCGTGGGGCCGGGCGACGCGAACGCCTGCCGCGCGCCAAAGCCCAGTGCCACCGCGACCGCCAGGGACAGCAAAAGCCGGATCGCCTTCTCTCGCATGACGCCTCCGTGTTGGGATGGATGGAGAGTGTGCTGCAGATGGTAGTGCCTGAAACGATCTGCGGCAATGAAAAATCTTCCTGCCTCGGGATGAAGAGCGGCGGAATCGGATTCCGGGGCATGCCGCCGCTGGATGAACTGCATTCTCACACGGGGCCTTCGGCCCAACGGGGTCAACGGTAACTGCTGTTGTCGGTGATCCGTTACCGTTAACTCCGTTGGCCGAAGGCCCCGTGTGAGAAATGTCGTTTGCGGGACTTGGACTTACGCGGAAGGCGGCGGCCTGTCGCAAACGGTCTCGTCGTCGGCCGCCGATGCATGCGCACTTCCGCTCTTTCAAGCATTGCCCTAGATTTGAGGGCATGGACATGCTTGGCGGCTTCATCGGATCCGCGGCGCGCGCACGGCTGCTCGCTCATTTCGTCGTCCACCCGGACCGGCGCGAGCACGGCCGTGCGCTCGAGCGTCACACGGGACTGGGCAAGCGCTCGCTGCAGGCGGAGCTTGGCCGGTTGGAGTCGATGGGCCTCGTTCGCCGGGAGTCGGACGGGCGGCGGATCGTGTACGTGCGTGATCCCGCGCATCCGCAGTGGCGCGCCATCGAGTCGCTCGTGGGCGCCTACGCGCCTGCCGAAGTGCTGCGCGACGTGCTCCGCGACGTCCCGGGCGTGGAGGCGGCGTTCATCTTCGGCTCGCGGGCCCGCGGGGATGCACGATCCGACAGCGACATCGACCTGCTCGTGTACGGCGATGCCATCCGCGACGGCGACTTCGGCGGCGCGTTGCTGGATGCGTCGCTCGTGCTCGCGCACCCCGTGGACGCCAAGCGATACGACCGGACGAGCTTTCTTCGCGATGCCCAGCCGGGCGTGAGCTTTCTTCCGCAGGCGCTCGCCGGCCCCAAGCAGTGGCTGATCGGCTCGCCGGAAGCGCTCCCCACGTCCGACGGGAGGATCAGCGCGTGAGCGATCGTATCCAGAATCTGGTTGACCTCGGCAAGCTGGCGCGTGAACCCGCGGGTGACGACGAGATTGTCGGCTTGTGGTCGAACGCGCTGCAGGCGTTCGCCGACGCGCTGGTCTCGGGATTGAGCGCCAGCGGGCGGCTGGTGCGGGCGTACGATGCGGGCCGGATCGCCGCGATGGCGGTCGTGCGTTCACGCGACCTGCGTGTCCGCGCGGCCAATCACCACGAGATGACGCTCGCCGTTGCCCGGCTGATCGGGGGCCCTGAGCTGGGCCAGGCGGTGGCGGATCTCGATGGATTCCGCACGCGCCGCACCGAAGTCGAATACGGATGGCAGGTCGCGGTGTCCGCGGAAGATGCGGAACGCGCGACCGAAGTCGCCCGGCGTGTTCTGCGGCACGGAGCGATCGATCTACGCGAGCATCGGACAACGCTTGTCAATCGCATTGAGCCGCCGGGGTGAGCTCGGCCGATCCGGTCCCCAAGAAACTGAAAGCGTAGTCGCGGGGCTTTCGCTTTCATACGGCGCTTCAGCCGCTCAGGCCGGATGCCGACCGTCTCGCTCGTCCGGCCGGACCGGCGTCTCGTCCACCGGCGGCGGCCTGTCGCGAACGGTCTCGTCGTCGGCCGGCTGGGGCGGCGTCTCATCCACGGGCGGCGGAGCGTAGCGCTGCGTCGGCTGCTCGTCCGTGGCGGGAGCGGGCTCCACGCGAAGGGACAGGGGCTCGGTATCCACCGAATCCGATGCCGTTGCCGTGGCCGAAGCCGGCTCCTCTCCCAGCGCGGCCTGCTCGACCGCGGCCGGCTCCGGCTCGCGCGGGTGCTCGGCGTCGGACTGCGGCGTGGGCACGGTGGACGACGTGACGGGCTGCGGCGGGCCCACGTCCGGCGGGTTGGCCGGGCCGAACGCCAGGTCGCGGATGAGCACCGTGAGCGGCACCGCCAGGATCGCCCCCGTGGCGCCCAGCACCCACGCCCAGAAGATTACGGAGAGAAAGCTCAGCAGCGCCGAGATCTTCATCTCCCGCCCCACGAAGCGCGGTCCGATGACGTTGTCCAGCACGTTGTTGACGAGCTGGTAGCCCACGAAGACCACCAGCGCCTCCTTCCATCCGCCCTCCAGCAGCGCCAGCAGCATGGGCGGGATGAGGGCCAGCGTAAAGCCGATGTTGGGAACAAAGCTCAGCAGGAACGACAGCACGGCCCACAGCAGCGCGTAGTCCACGCCAAGGATGGCCAGCAGCACATAGTTCAGCACGGCCGCGATCAGGCCCAGCAGCGCCCGCACGCCCATGTAGCCGCGGATGGTGTCGCTGAACGCCAGGAAGCGCGCCGCCAGCGGGCTGTACTGCCGCGAGCGCTTGCTGGCGCGCCGCTCCAGCTCCCACATGCCGCCCAGCATGAACGCGAAGATGAAGAGCGTGAGCACCAGGTTGCTCAGCGCGCCCGCCATGGCGCCCGACGTGCTCAGCACCCACTGGCCCACCTGCGGCCCCTGCGCCGCCCGCTGCAGGTAGTCGAACGCGTCGATCCCGTGCCCCGCCAGCCACCGCGTGAGCGACGTCACCACCCCGTTCAGCTGCTCGCGGTACCCGGGGAGCTCCTGCGCCACCTGCCGCAGCGACACGGCCACGAACGCCACCATCAGCAGACCGCTCAGCACCACGGCCACGACCACCGCCGTCACCGCCAGCCCGCCCGCCACGCCCCACTTGCGCAGCCGCGCCGTCAGGGGCTGCAGCAGCAGGGCCAAAAAGCCCGCCATCAGCATGGGGTTCAGGATGCCGGACGCGGTGCGCAGCCCGGAGACGATCAGCACCACGCACGCCCCGCCGATGAGCCAGGGCAGGGGACCGCGCTTCATCAACCGGTCGGAGGGCGGGGCGGCTGCTTGCATTCGGATGCGATGGATGTGGGGGGATGACGAGCGACGGCATGGGCGCGCACGATCGGCGCGCCCGCGGCCGGTGCAAAAGGATTGTGCAGGGTGGATGCCGCCCGGGGCGCAGCGCTCAGCGCCCGCCGCGCGTGATCCCCTCGCCCATGCGGTGGTACGGCGGCAGCGAGACGGGCAGGCGGCCGCGGATGGGGATGGTCCCCAGCAGGGCGCGCGCGGCGGCGGACTCGCTCACGGCGGCGTTGCTCCACGCCAGGAGGTACGCGGGGACGGAGGGAAAGGATTCCAGCAGGTACGGGCTCCCCAGCGACACGGCGACCACCGGCCGTCCCGCGGACGCCAGCCCCTCCACGAACGGCCCGAACCCGCCGCGGATCCCCAGCTCGCGGTACTGGAACGGCGCGATCACCACGCTGGCGACGACGACGTCCGCCGCGGCCGCGCGCTCGCGCAGGGACGCGAACGTGGACGCGGGCGTGGACGGGCCCACGCGCACGTGGTCCACGTTCAGCCCGCCGGCCGCCAGCTCGCGGTTCAGCACGTCGCCCGCGGAGGCGCGCCCCGCCTCCGTGTAGGTCACGTGCAGCACGCGCGCGCCCGGCCGCAGCGGCACCAGGTTCCGCCCGTCGCGGGCGAGGGTGATGGAGGCCTCCGCCACCCGGCGCGCCACGGCACGGTGCGCGTCCGTCCCGACCTGCCCTTCGACGGCGCCGGCGTCCACGCGCGCCATGCGGTGCAGGCCGGCGGCGGCCTTGGCCAGCAGCACGCGCCGCGCGGCCTCCTCGATGCGCGACGCGGGAATGCGGCCCGACTCCACCGCCGCCACCACGTCGTCGATCACCGTCGGGTGCCCGGGCGGCTGCAGCAGCACGTCCGCGCCGGCCAGCAGGGCGCGGATGGATGCCTCGCTCACCGAGTAGCTGCGCGTCACCCCGCCCATGTTCAGCGCGTCCGTAAAGACGAGCCCCTCGAACCCGATCCGCTCCCGCAGCTCCCGGCCCACCATCCGCGGGGAGAGCGAGGCCGGCGGGGCGTCGGGCCCCTCCAATCCGACCGCGGCGATGTGCCCCACGAGAATGCCGTCGATCCCCGCGCGCACGGCCCGGGCGAACGGCGCCATCTCCACGTCGTGCAGCCGCGCGGAGTCCGCGCCCGTCTGCGCCAGGCCCACGTGCGAGTCCACGCGCGTGTCGCCGTGCCCGGGAAAGTGCTTGCCCACGGCCAGCAGCCCGCCGGCCCGCGCGCCGTGCATCCACGCCGTCCCCATGGCCCCCACCTGCTCCGGCGACTCGCCGAACGACCGCACGTTGATGATGGGGTTCGCCGGGTTGGAGTTCACGTCGAACAGCGGGCCCAGCGTCATGTGGATGCCCACGGCGCGCGCCTCCTCGGCCGTGGCGCGGCCGGCCTGCCACGCCAGCGCCGTGTCTCCCGCCGCGCTGAACGCCATGGACGGCGGCATCATCGTCCCGCCGGGCGAAAGCCGCATCCCCGGCCCCGTCTCCAGGTCCGAGACGATGAGCAGCGGCACCCCCGCGCGCATCTGCGCCGCGTTCAGCTTGGCGGCCAGCGCGGCCGGCGTGCCCGTGGAGACGATGAGCCCGCCCACCTGGTCGCGCGACACCCAGGCGAGCATCCGCTCCCGCTCCGACGGATTGGCGGCCAGCGACTGCCCGCTGATCCACGGAAACACGAGCTGCGCCACGCGCTGCCGCAGCGAGAGCCCCGCCAGCGTCTGCTCCGCCCACGCGCGGCCGGCGCTGTCCGTCCGCAGCGGCGGGATGCGCGGCGGCTCGGGCGCGGCGGCCCGGGCGGCGGGCGTGGAGTCCTGCGCGGCCTCGGCGCGGGCGCGGTCGCCGGGGGCGCAGGCCGCCAGCATCAGCGCCAGCGTGGTGGCGGGACGAAGGACCAGGAACGAGATGGGCACCGGCAGTCGGTCAGGAGGTGTTTGCGATCGTGGACGCGATTCCTTCCTGCAAACCGGCTGCCGGGCACTGGGTCGGACATTCCGCGCCAGACGGCACACATGCAGATCTGCATTCGCGTCAAGTCGTTTCAGGCAATCAGGATCGCGGATGGAGTTGTCAGTTATTTCTGACATACCGCATGATGTCGCGAATATCTGACACCATCGCTCGTCAAGTCATTGCTGGTGAAGCTCTTTTGATCTTGGAGATGATGCGCCGCGCGTTCTCTGCCACGGTATCCGTCAGCTTGTCGAGAATCGGGTCGTCCAGGCCCTCTGCGCGGGCTTGGCTGCATGCATCCGCGAGCAGGTCCGGGACGGCCGCGGCCACGTCGGCCACGCGCTGCACGAGCGATCCGGCATCCAGCCCCACGGCTCCCGCGAACCGCTCCCAGTGGCGCCGCTCGATGGACAACAGCCGGTACTCGCCGCCGACGCGCATGGCCAGCTTGAGCTTGCGGACCTGCAGGTAATGATACGGCAACGCGCTCGCGATGTCGTACAGGGGCGCCAGCCGCGTCTGTCCGTGTCCGCCGATCAGCAGGGAGTAGTTCTTTGCGTGCGCGTCGGTTCCCCCGATGGCCCAGTTGAGCGCGAGGGCGTCCACGAACGTGGCCACGTCGGCGTCGGGATGGCTGCCGTGCTGCTCCAGCACCTGGATGACGCGGACGGCGCCGGGCCCACCCTCGGCCTCGTACTTGATGCGCGGCGATACGCCCAGCGCCTGGCAACAGTCCTCCTGGTGCACGCGGAGGATGGCGCCGCCGGCCGCCATCCGGTCGTAGCGCTCCACGACGATGGCCACCTGGTCCTCGAACCGGCATACCTCCGTGCGCGCGGCGGCAAGGCCCAGTGCGCGGGCCAGCCGCAGGCACACGTGCTCGTTCTCCGCGAACCCGGCGTAGTGCCCCACGGGCGGCTTGAGGATGTGCGTCGTGGGCGTGCGGCCGGAGGGCACGCCCCAGCGGTCGCCGTCGCGCAGCAGCGCCGTCTTGGGCTGCGCGCCCGCCAGGCTGAAGTAGCCCACGTCGCCCATCTCGCGCCAGGCGCCCTGGTTGCCGCGCAACGCGCGCAGCCGGCGCGCCACGTCCGCCTCCGCGAGCCACTCCACCTCGCCCGGGGCGGCGCGCAGCAGGGCGTCCACGCGCTCGGGCGGCGCGAACTGCACGGCGCCGGGGCAGTCCTCGCCCACGCGGCCCAGCAGCATGAACGGGTTGTTGGGCGATACGTGAAAGCGGCGTCCCCACTCGTGCAGGACGTCCAGGTTGTCGGGAAGGAGGCCTTCCAGGAACGGGCGGATGACCGTGTCGCCGTGGTCGGTAAGGGCCAGCGGCATGGAAAGGGAGAGGGGAAAGGCGTCCTCGCGCCTGCGCCACGACGGGGCGTACGAAAATCCGAGCTTGCCACGCGCGTCCTGCCGCACCCGGCCGATCTCCGTCCCGTGGACGACGGCGACGAGCTCGCCGACCATCAGTCCTGCTCCAGGCGCCGGAGCGGCGTGCGCTGGTGCGGCTCGCCGTCCTCGGGCTCGGGGTCACGCGTGCGCGACAGGACCTCGTCCAGGAACGCCGCCACGTCGTCGTAGCTCACGCTGCGGCGCGGGCCCCGGGGCTCGCCCGTGCGCCTGCCGGTGCGCCGGTCGCGGAGGTGCATGTCCAGCTTGAGGATGTCCAGCACCTGCATCACCTGTCCCAGGGCCGCGCCGGCGTTGCCCCGCTCCAGGTTCACGACCCACTGGCGCGAGACGCCCACGCGGTCGGCGAGCTGGGCCTGCGACATGCCCATCTCCAGCCGCCGGTCGCGAACGCGGAGCCCCAGCTCCAGGAGGGTCCTGATCCTCATCCCGTGCACCTCGCTTCAGGGCGTCGTTGCAAACTACGCCCGTGAGATCATCAAGAAGATACGCGGAGAACTGCCGCATACATGTCAGAAATATCTGACACGCATCGGAATGTCAGATATTCCTGACATCCTGTCAAGCCATCCTGCTGGCGCGAGGCGGTTTACGGCCGGGGGGAGGTGCGCGGCCGGCGTGAGTTCGTCCAGGAGGGCAGAGGGAGGATGGCGGAGCGCACACGGGCCTGCGTCTTACGGAAGGACCGGGGTTTACCCGTTACCGTTCCCTCCGTTGGCCGCAGGCCCCGTGTGAGTCCCTTCTTCTTGTCCGTCGCGAAGCGGATCAGCGCGTCTCCGTCCACCACTGGCGAAGGAGGTTGCCGGCCACGCGCAGGCGATACGCGGAGGTGGAGCGTACGTCGTCGATAGGATGGATCTCCTCCGCCAGCACGGCCCACGCCTCCTCGATGGACGCGCCGTCCGCCAGCGCCTGCTCCGTCCGCGGCACGCGCACCACCGTCGCCGCCACGCTGCCGAACGCGATGCGCGGGCGGGGCGCCCGCACGGCCATCATCACCACCTTGCTGATGGCCTGCGCCGCGCGCGTGCCCACCTTGCGGAACCACTGCGTCCCCTCGACGGGCGGCACCTCCACGGCCACGATGAGCTCGTCGGGGCGGATGACGGTGGCGCGGTAGCCCGTGTACAGCTCCGTGACGGGCACGCGCCGCTCGCCGCCCGCGCTGCGCAGCACGACGACGGCATCCGCCGCGGCAAGCACGGGGAGCGAGTCGCCCGCGGGCGAGCCGTTGGCCAGGTTGCCCGCGAGGGTGCCGCGGTTCTGGATCTGCACGCCGCCCACCTCGCGCGCGGCGGCCACCAGGGCCGGCAGCCAGTCGTTCACCTCGGGCGAGCGGATGGCGTCCGTGTACGTCGTCAGCGCGCCCAGGCGCAGGACGCCGTCGCGAACGCCGATCCCCCGCAGCTCGTCCAGCGCCCAAAGGTTGATGAACCGCCGGTCCGGCGTCGTGCCAAAGTGCAGGTTCACGAACACGTCCGTACACCCCGCCAGGGGCGTGAGCGGCCCCTCGTCGCGCAGCATCGCCAGGGCCTCGCCCAGCGTGCGCGGATCGCGCATCTCCAGCGCCGTGTGTGCCGTCTTCATGCGTTCTGGATGGCGCGGTAGATGGCCTCGTAGCCCGTGCAGCGGCACAGGTTGCCCGCCAGCCCCGTCCGCACGTCGTCGATGGACGGGGTGGGCCCCAGCGCGACGGCGGCCAGGATCATCCCCGGCGTGCAGATGCCGCACTGCGCCCCGCTGAACTCGGCGAAGGCGCGCTGGTACGGGTGGTCGCCGCCGAGTCCCTCGATCGTTACGACCTCCGCGCCCGCGGCCTGCGCGCAGGGGACGAGGCAGCTGACGACGGGCTGGCCGTCCACCAGCACCGTGCAGGCGCCGCACTCGCCCTCGCCGCAGCCTTCCTTGGCGCCCGTGAGCCCGCAGTCCTCGCGCAGCACGTCCAGCAGGCGCTTCATGGGGTGCGCGCCGACGTCCGTCGGGGCGCCGTTCAGGACGAAGCGCATGCAACCTCCATCAACGTCTCGGGAATGGCGGGGATCTGGCGCACATCCAGCCCCAGGTGTCGGATGGCGTTCACGACCGCCGGCGCGGGCCCGTCGATGGGCATCTCGCCCAC
>NZ_DASURI010000461.1:0-3152 GCF_036280135.1 Longimicrobium sp. | reverse complement strand
GCAGGTGCTCGTAGCCCGCGCGGCTCCACGCCAGCAGCTCCGCCGCGGGGTCGCGGGGCTCCGCGGGAAGCCCCGTTTCCACCGTGGTGCTGCTCGCCTCGGCCAGGGCCTCGTGCAGGAGGGCCGCCTTGCTGCCGAAGTGGCGGAACAGCGTGATCTCGTTCACTCCGGCCTCGGCGGCGATGCGCCGCGTCGTGGCCCCGCGGGACCCCGACTCTTCGAACACCCGCACGGCGGCCTGGAGCAGCTTCTCTCGTACGTCCATGCCGGTGAAGATGGCGCCTGACCGACATGTATGCAAGTGGTTGCTTGCAATCGGCGGAGATCGTTACGGATCGGTGCGGGATTCCCCTCCGTCGACGACGTGCCGCCTACGCCGCGCTGTCCGTGGACGCCGGTGCCCCGCGCGAGCGCTGCGTCTCGTGCCAGCGCGCGATGAGGGCGTCGCAGTCGCGCAGCAGCAGCCGGTGGAACTCCTCCGCCTGCCCCGCCCGCTCGCGGCCCGCCGCGTCCGGCAGCCGCTGCGAGGCATCCGCGAAGACGTCGGCCATGTCGCGCCAGCGGCTTTGCGCCACGCGCAGCATCTGCTCCCACGGGTCGTCCTGCACCCGGTAGAAGTCGCGCCGGTCGCCCAGCACGCTCACCCGCTGGATCATCCCGAACTGCTCCAGCATCCGCGCGTTGGTGCTCACGGAGGCCTTGCTGGCCTGCAGGCGCTCGCCCAGCTCGTCCAGGGAGAACGTCTGGTCCGTGGCGAGCAGGTAGCCGAAGATGCGCCCGGCGATGCGGGGCATCCCCTCCTTTTCGCAGATCAGCGCCATCCGCTCCACGAACTGCCGTACCGCCTCGTCCATGTGACGTGTGTCTTCCGTGAAGTTGATCGGCCTCCTCCCGCCGGAATCCACCCCGGCGGCCACGGAAGGTTAGCTCGTTCGAATCGTTCAGTCAATACTGAACAAACCAAAACGGAGGCTGGTTTCAGGCAAGTTGATGCACCGCATCCGCATACAGGATTCCGCTCCTGGACCCGGCACCCGCCGGCCCACATGCCGGCCTCCGCCCGCTACACGTCTTCGCGTTCGTCCACTGCCGTCCGCGAGCTGCCGAATAAAATCCGAATCGCGTCCGCGCGCAAGCAAACATTTGGACGGCATGTTTCGGCGGGAATTCTGCTTTCGACTTCGTGGAGCAGGAACTCTCATCACGGCGCGGGCAGGAGCGGCTGAAGCCGCCGCAACGACTGCGGAAAGCCTCACAAACTGCCGTGAGGCTTCAACTGCCGAATGACTGCTCCGGTGCACACGGCCCAACCTCCGCTGGGGCAGTCCGCGCAGGCGGACTTCGTGCCTTTCCAGCGGCGAATTTATTCGCTCCGGCTGGGGGGACGGCCGTTTCGGCGTCAGAACAGATCCGCAATGTGCCTCATCCGCCGACGCGATCCACCACATCGAGTTCCCACGATCATCATCGCGGCCATCCGACCTCCGCCGACGCAAGGACAAGGACGCCGGACGACGTTCATCATCCGCATCCGCCGTCGATCCGCGTCCGCCGTACAGGGCGACGCGCGCCGTGGTTGCAACGGGCGCGCGGCGGCTGCATGTTGGCCGTGCATCCACCCGAGCTTCCAGAGGAAACCGTGAGGACCCTCCGATCCGCGTTCGCCGCCGCGCTGCTGGGCGTGCCCCCCGCCCTTGCCGCGCAGGACGGCGCCTACTTTCAGCAGGGCGTGGACTACCGCATCGAGGCGCGCCTGGACGAGCAGACGGACGTGCTGCACGGCCGCGCCCGCCTGCGCTACACCAATCGCTCGCCGCGGGCGCTGGACACCCTGTTCGTCCACCAGCACCTGAACGCGTTCCGTCCCAACAGCGCGTGGGCGCGGCGCGAGCTGGAGTACGGCGAGCGGCGCTTCACGGATTTGCCCGCCAACGACCACGCCTACGAGCGGTTCACGCGTGTGACGGTGAACGGCGCGGCCGTGCGCCCCGCGTACCCCGGTGCGCCGGACAGCACCGTCGCGGCCCTTGCCCTGCCCCGCCCGCTGGCGCCCGGCGCCAGCGTGGAGGTGGTGATGGACTGGGATGCGCGCCTTTCCACGCTGCCCCGCCGGCAGGGGCGCCGGGGCCGGCACTACGACTTCGCGCAGTGGTATCCGCGCATCGCCGTCTACGACCGCACGGGATGGGCGTACCAGGCGCTGCTGCCCCAGGGCGAGTTCTACGGCGAGTTCGCGCGGTACGACGTCACACTGGACCTGGCGGCGGACCAGGTGATCGGCGCCACGGGCGTGGCGGTGGAAGGCGATCCCGGCTACCGCGAGCGCGTGTCGGCGGACGGATATCCGCCGCCCCCCTCGGCCGACCCCCTGGGCCTGCTGACGGGCGAGGCGGGGCGCGGACGCAAGCGGGTGCGCTTTTTCGCGGACAGCGTGCACCACTTCGCGTGGAGCATCGACCCGCAGTACATCCACGACTTCGTCGTCCGCACGGTCATCGACGAGCGCACGGGCGTGTACTCCGCGCCGGGCATCCACGTCCTCTACCTTCCCGGCGACACGGCGTGGGACGAGCGCGCCGCCGCCCGCCGCACCTGGGACGCGCTCACGTGGCTGGAAGGGGTGTTCGGCCCGTACCCCTGGCCGCAGCTGACCAACGTGCACCGGCTGGAGAGCGGCGGAACGGAGTTCCCCATGCTCATCATGAACGGCTCCGCCAGCGAGGGGCTCATCATGCACGAGACGGCGCACCAGTACGCGCACGGCATCTTTGCCAACAACGAGTTCCGCGAGGGGTGGATGGACGAGGGGTTCGCCTCGTTCCTCACCAACTGGTGGTGGGAGACCAAGGGCGACACGGCCGTCTGGCAGCGGATGATGCAGGGGGTGGAACGGGCGGAGCGCGCCGGGCAAACGGAGCCCGTGGGGCTACCGGGCGCGGCGTTTTCGACGCCGGCCGTGTACGGGGCGATGACGTACAACAAGGGCGCCGCCGTCTTCTACATGCTGCGCGAGCACCTGGGCGAGCCCACCTTTCGCGAGGTGCTGCGGACGTTCTACGAGCGCCACCGCCTGCGCCACGTGACGGGGGCCGACTTTCAGCAGGTGGCCGAGGACGTGAGCCGGCAGGACCTGGACTGGTTCTTTGGGCAGT
>NZ_DASURI010000460.1:0-4711 GCF_036280135.1 Longimicrobium sp. | reverse complement strand
CTCGCGTCGCTCACGCCGGCCCGCGGACGGGCGCCGCGCGGGCCGCGGCCGCACCCGTTCGCCGCGCCGTCCGCTGACCTGCGCGAGGCGCTGCAGGGCATTCTCCCCGTCGCGAAAGCGGGCGCGGGGGACGTGACGCTGCACCTGCCCACGCGCGGCCGCCTGCCCCTGCCGTCCCCGCACCTGGCGCACGCGCCGGCGGCGGACGGCGGCGCAGTGGACGTGGCGCCGTGGAACGCGGAGGTGCTTTCGCTCACGCCGTCCGCCGCGCTGGACCTGCTGCTCTCCCTCCCCGCCGCCGCGGACGGCGTCGTGATCGGCGAGAGCGTGCGGGCGCTGGGCGAGGTGGCCAAGCTGGCGCTGGAGCTCGTCGCCGGCGGGCGCGTGCTGCCCGTGATGGAGCCCGCGCCCGGCGGACGCTGGACGGCGCGCTGGGCTCCGCTCGTGGCGGCCGAGGCGGACGGCGAGCGGCTGGCCCTCCTGCGCCGCGCGCTCCCCCGCGCCTGCGCCGCGCACACGCCCGCGCCCACGGGCGACGACGTGGTGGGCCGCGCGCTGGACGCGCTGACGGACGCGTGCGCGCGGCAGGGGCTGTCGAGCATGGCGGCCGCCGTCGCGCAGGCGCCGGGCGCGGGCCGCACGCGCACCGCGGCGGAGCAGTGGCGCGACGCCCTGGTGGCGCCGGACACGCACGCGCGGGACGGCGGGCCCGGGGGGGAGCGGATGCACGCGGCCCTGGGCACGTGGAGCCGGCCGCTGGCCTCCGCCGCGGCGCGGGGGCTGCGGACGTGCTTTCAGCTCACGCCGCCCATCGACCGGTCCACCCTGGACGGGGAGGCCGTGCCGGAGCAGGTGGAGCGCGGGGCGCAGCCGGACGCGTGGCGGCTGGACTTTCTGCTCCAGGCCGCGGACGATCCCAGCCTGCTCGTCCCCGCGGACGACGTGTGGCGCGCGCGCGGCGCCCTCAAGGTCTTTCGCCGGACGGTGGAGCAGCCGCAGGAGCGCCTGCTGGAGGACCTGGGCCGCGCCTTTCGCCTGGTGCCCGGGCTGGAGCCCGCCCTGCGCGGCGCGCGGCCCACGGGGATGGCCATGGACGCGGAGCACGCGTACCGCTTTCTGCGCGAGGGCGCGCCGCTGCTGGCGCAGGCCGGGTTCGGCATCCGCGTGCCGCCGTGGTGGAACGCGCCGGCCGCGCGGCTGGGCGTAAGGCTCCGCGCCCGCTCATCCTCCTCCACCACGCGTGGCGAGGGAGACGGGCGGTTCGGGCTGGACGCGCTGGTCGCGTACGACTGGCAGGTGTCGCTGGGCGGGCAGACGCTTTCCGCGGACGAGTTCCGCGCCCTGGCCCGAGCCAAGGTGCCGCTCGTGCGCTTTCGCGGGCAGTGGGTGGAGCTGCGGCCGGAGGAGGTCGCGGCCGCCCTGCGCCTGTTCGAGCAGGGCGCCAGCGGCGAGATGTCCGCGGCGGAGCTGCTGCGCCTGGCCGCCGGCGCCGGCGAGGAGGCGGACGCCGCGCTGCACGTGGAGGGCGTGGAGGCGGAGGGCTGGCTGGGCGAGCTGCTGGCCGCCGCCGCGGAAGCCCGCGTGCAGCCCGTGGAGCCGCCGGAGGGCTTCGCGGGCACGCTGCGGCCGTACCAGCAGCGAGGGCTGTCGTGGCTGGCGTTCATGGACGGGCTGGGGCTGGGCGCCTGCCTGGCGGACGACATGGGCCTGGGCAAGACCGTGCAGCTGCTGGCCCTCCTGCTCGCCCGGCCGCCGCGCGCGCCGAAGGGCAGAAAGACGCTGCCCACGCTGCTCGTCTGCCCCATGTCGCTCGTGGGCAACTGGCAGCGCGAGGCGGCGAAGTTCGCCCCCGCGCTGCGCGTGCACGTGCACCACGGCGGCGAACGGCTGACCGGCGCCAGGCTCAGGAAGGCCGTGCGGGGCAGCGACCTGGTCATCACCACCTACGCCCTGGCCGCGCGCGACCGCGAGGAGCTGGGCGGGGTGGAGTGGGGCCGCGTGGTGCTGGACGAGGCGCAGAACGTAAAGAACGCCGCCGCGCGGCAGTCGCAGGCCATCCGCTCCTTTGAAGCTCCCCGCCGCATCGCGCTCACAGGCACGCCGGTGGAGAATCGGCTGGCGGAGATGTGGTCCATCCTGGACTTCCTGAACCCCGGCCTGCTGGGCACCGCGCGCGACTTCCGCAGCCGGTTCGCCCTGCCCATCGAGCGGTACCGCGACGCGGAGCGCGCGGGGCAGCTCAAGCAGCTGGCCGGGCCCTTCATCCTGCGCCGCCTCAAGACGGACCGCGGCATCATCCAGGACCTGCCCGAAAAGCAGGAGATGAAGGTCTTTTGCAACCTCACCCGCGAGCAGGCGTCGCTCTACCAGGCCACGGTGGAAGACATGATGCGGCGGATCGAGGAAAGCGACGGCATCCAGCGCCGTGGCCTCGTGCTGTCCACGCTTCTTCGATTGAAGCAGGCGTGCAACCACCCCGCGCAGCTGCTGAACGACGGCTCCGCGCTGGCGGGGCGCTCCGGCAAGCTGGAGCGGCTGGAGGAGGTGCTGGACGAGGTGATGCAGGTGGGTGACCGCGCCCTCGTCTTTACCCAGTTCGCCGAGATGGGGCACCTGCTGCAGGCGCGGCTGCAGGAGCGGTTCGCGCGGGAGATCCCGTTCCTGCACGGCGGCACGCGCAAGGCGGACCGCGACGCGCTCGTGGCCCGCTTCCAGTCGCCCGGCGGCCCGTCCGTGCTGCTGCTTTCCCTCAAGGCCGGCGGTACGGGATTGACGCTCACGGCGGCCAACCACGTCATCCACTTCGACCGCTGGTGGAACCCGGCCGTGGAGGACCAGGCGACGGACCGCGCGTTCCGCATCGGCCAGCGGCGCGACGTGCAGGTGCGCAAGCTGGTCTGCGCGGGCACGCTGGAGGAGCGCATCGACGCCGTCATCGAGGAAAAGAAGGCGCTCGCCGGCAGCGTCCTGGGGACGGGCGAGGCGTGGCTCACGGAGATGTCCACGGACGAGCTGCGGCGCATCGTCGCGCTGTCGGCGGACGCGGTGGCGGAATGAGGATGCGATGACGGACTTCTCGGAGTTCGGGCGGCCGCGCCTGCAGGCCAAGGACGGCATCAAGGCGCGCAGCACCCGTGGCGAGATCGGCGAGACGTGGTGGAGCCAGCGCTTTATCGAGGCGCTCAAGGCCGTGGCGGATGGCAACCGGCTGACGCGCGGCCGCAGCTACGCGCGCTCCGGGCAGGTGATGGACCTGCGCGTGGAGCGCGGCGCGGTGACGGCCAAGGTGCAGGGATCCGCCATCCGGCCGTACGCCGTGCGCATCGACCTCGCGCCGTTCACGGAGGCCGAGTGGTCGCGGGCCGAGGCGGCGCTGGCGGACCAGGCGCTGTTCCTGGCCGCGCTTCTGGCGGGCGAGATGCCGCGCGACGTGGAGCAGGCGTTCCAGGCCGCCGGCCTGTCGCTCTTTCCCTCGCGGCCCGCGGAGCTGCGGTCGGAGTGCTCGTGCCCGGACTGGGCCAACCCGTGCAAGCACACGGCGGCCACGTACTACATCCTGGCCGAGTCGTTCGATGCCGATCCGTTCCTCGTCCTCCGCTGGCGGGGCCGCGCGCGCGACGACCTGCTGGCGCGCCTCCGCGAGCTGCGCGCCACCCGCGAGCCCGACGCGGCGCTGATGGAGGCGGATGACGGGGAGGCCGATGCCCCGGCGGAGGCCGCGCCCCTGGCCGAGCCGCCCGCCGCGGCGGACTTCTGGAGCGCGGATCCCGAGCTGGCGACGCTGACGTTCTCCCCCCGCGCGGCGGAGGTGCCGGATGCCGTCCTGCGCCAGCTGGGTGCGCTTCCACCGGAGGCCGGCGGCGCGGAGCTGTCCGACGAGCTGGAGCGTGCCTACGGCCTCTTTACCCGCGCCGCCGAGCGCCGCGCCTTTGGCCCCGGCTGGTGAGGCGGCCGAAACAGCAGTCTCACACGGGCCTGCGGCCAACGGAGTAAACGGTTTTCAATCCGTTACCGTTATCCCCGTTGGCCGCAGGCCCCGTGTGCAATCCTTTCCGTAGATCCGTCCCGCGCCTGTGCCGATGCCGCGCCGCCGAGCGCCGCGCCTTTGGCCCCGGCTGGTGAGGCGGCTACAGGCCCCGACCGCCGCGCTGTTCCCCTGCATCCGCCGAAAGCGTCATCCTGAGTCATCCGGCGCTGCGCGCACCTTGTAGGATGAAAGCCGCCTATGCCCAACCTCCCCCAGGGTTTTTTGGGGGAGGTGGGCGAGCTCCGCGAGCCCGGAGGGGGCGCTCGCGGGGAGGTCCCCACATGCGCAAGGCCACGCCAGTCCTCTTCCTATTCAGGGAGCGCCCGCGAGGAAACCGATGCGGCACAGGACCTGGGGCGCGACCGAAGGATCTTGGGTCCCTGCCTCGGACTGTCCTCCACGTGAAAAAGGCTGCACGGGCACCCTCCTGCCGGATCGCCGGGTCCGTGGAAAGGACGCAAGATCCTTCGGTCGCCGCCATGGATCGCGCCCGGGCAGCGACCACGCGACGGCTCCTCAGGATGACGCTGTTGCGTGGAACGACGGTTATCGTGGAGGGGCTGGGGAGCGCGGGATGACGCATCTCGCGAAGTGCGGGCAGGGGTCATCCGCATCGCACGAAACGACGAAGCCCCTCCTCCGGAGAGCCGGAGGAGGGGCTTTCGATCACCCGGGATCGGCGAT
>NZ_DASURI010000459.1:0-3713 GCF_036280135.1 Longimicrobium sp. | reverse complement strand
CCGCCCGCCTCTCGTCGTTTGTGCTGGTCTCCCCTCTCCGCGAGGAACGAGCGGCAGTGGGGCACGCCGCTATCGGCGCGATCCATCATCCTCACGCACCGATGTGCTCCCTTCCCCCATGCCGTTTATGGGGGAAGGGTCGGGGATGGGGGGCGCTCCGCCTCCGCACCAACTCTCCCCATCCGTCCGGAATCGTTGTCCCGGCTGATGATGTGCATCACCGGGATCATCTTGTTTGCGGGGGGTTGACACGGTGATTAGATTCGAATCAGCAATAGGGTAGGGGGGTATCCTTCAACTCACCCGGACGGACCGATGGAAACGACCGAACACAAGACGCACGCGGCGGCGGTGGAGCCCGAGATCAAGGACGCCGCGCTGGCGCGCCTCAAGAAGATCGAGGGGCAGATCCGCGGGCTGCAGCGCATGGTGGAAGAGGAGCGCTACTGCGCCGACGTGCTCACGCAGATCGCGTCGGTGCACGAGGCGCTGCGCGGCGTGGGCAAGCTCATGATGCGCAACCACCTGCAGCACTGCATCACCGGCGCCCTGCGCTCCGGCGACCCCCTGGAGGCCGAGAAGACCTACCAGGAGGTTCTGGACCTGATGTACAAGCACGCACGCTGAGGGATGGCACCATGAAGACCGAACAGACGGTCATCGATCCGGTGTGCGGGATGGAGGTGGATCCCGGGCACGCCGCCGGCAGCAGCGAGCACGCGGGGCACACGTACCACTTCTGCTCCACCGGCTGCAAGACGCGCTTCGACGCGGAGCCGGCCGTGTTCGCCGCGGCCGCCGCATCCGACGCCGATCCGCACGCGCACCACGCCGGCCATCACGGCTCGCACAACGCGCACGCCGATCACGCCTCGCACGTCGATCACAACGCGGCCGCGGATCACGCTTCGCACGCCAATCACGACGCGCACGCCGGCCACGCCGCTCCAGCCGCCAAGCCGAAGCGCGCGCCCCTTCCGCTGGCGCAGGCGCCGGCCGCGCCCATGGTGCAGCTGACGCGCAACGCACCCGCGCCCCAGCCGGACCCCGCGACGGACGACGCCGCGGCGGGCGAGCGCATCGACCTGCCCATCACGGGGATGACGTGCGCCGCCTGCGCCCGCCGCGTGGAGACCAAGCTCTCCAGGGCGCCGGGCGTCAAGCGCGCGGGCGTCAACTTCGCCACGCAGCGCGCCACGGTGGAGTACGACCCCGAGCAGTGCGGCGTGGCCGACCTGATCGGCACGGTGCAGAACACCGGCTACGGCGTGGCGGGCACCACGCACGCCGAGTTCGTCGTGGACGACAGCGCGCGGCCGTCCGGCAGCGCCGCGCCGCTGGAAAAGCACCTGGGCCGGCAAAAGGGCATCGTCGCCGCGCGGTTCAACCTGGGCACCATGACGGTGCGCGCCGAGTACCTGGCCGGCGCCACGGACCCGGCCGCCATCCGCAAGGCCATCGAGTCGTTCGGCTACCGCGTGCGCACGGTGCCGGGCGAGGGCGGCCAGGCGGAGGACGTCGATTTCGAGGCAAAAGCGCGCGAGGACGAGTACCGCGACCTCAAGCGCCGCTTCTGGATCGCCGCGATCCTGTCGCTGCCCGTGCTGGTGATCGCCATGTCGCACGGGCGCATCGGGTTCCTGGACTTTCCCGGCGTCAACTGGCTGCAGCTGGCCCTCACGGCGCCCGTGGTCCTGTACGCCGGCGCGCAGTTCTACCGCGGCGCGTGGGCGGCCTTTCGCCACCGCGCGGCGGACATGAACACGCTCATCGCCGTGGGCACGGGGACGGCGTTCCTGTACTCCGTCGCCGCCACCGTGCAGCCGCGATGGTTCGCGCGGGGCGGGCACGGCGGGATGCCGGGGATGGGCGCGGCGCCCGTGTACTTCGAGGCGGCGGCCGTCATCATCGCCCTCATCCTGCTGGGCCGGATGCTGGAGTCGCGCGCCAAGGGCCGCACGGGCGACGCCATCCGCCGGCTGATGGGGCTGCAGCCGAAGACGGCGCGGGTCATCCGCGACGGCGTGGAGCGCGACATCCCCCTGGCGGAGGTCGTCGTGGGCGATGTGATCGCCGTGCGCCCGGGCGAAAAGGTGCCCGTGGACGGCGTGCTGCGCGACGGCGCGTCGGCCGTGGACGAGAGCATGCTCACGGGCGAGAGCCTGCCCGTGGAAAAGACGGCTGGCGACGAGGTGTTCGGCGGCACGATGAACCGCACGGGCGCGTTCCGCTTCACGGCGACCAAGGTGGGTCGTGACACGGCGCTGCAGCAGATCGTGCGGATGGTGCAGGACGCGCAGGGCCAGCGGGCGCCCATCGCGCGGATGGCGGACGTCATCAGCGGCATCTTTACGCCGGTGGTGATCAGCATCGCCATCGCCACGTTCGCCGCGTGGTTCGTGCTGGCGCCGGCCGAGACGCGGTTCACGGACGCGCTGGTGGCGTTCGTCTCCGTGCTCATCATCGCCTGTCCCTGCGCGCTGGGCCTGGCCACGCCCACGGCCATCATGGTGGGCACGGGCAAGGGCGCGGAGCACGGCGTGCTCATCAAGGGCGGCGAGAGCCTGGAGACGGCGCACCGGCTGGACACCATCATCCTGGACAAGACGGGCACCATCACCGAAGGCCGCCCCGCGCTGACGGACGTCGTCCCCGCGGAGGGATGGGACGAGGCGGAGCTGCTGCGGCTGGTCGCCAGCGCCGAGCGGGGCAGCGAGCACCCGCTGGGCGAGGCCATCGTCCGCGGCGCGCGGGACCGCGGATTGGCGCTGGCGGATGCGACGGCGTTCCGCGCGGTGGCGGGCCACGGCGTGGAGGCCACGGTGGACGGGCGGACGCTGCTCCTGGGCAACGCCCGGCTGATGGCGGACCGCGGGATCGCGCCGGGCGGGCTGGATGCGCGCGCGGCGGAGCTGGCGGAGGCGGGCCGCACGCCCATGTTCGCCGCGGTGGACGGGCGGATCGCGGGCCTCGTCGCCGTGGCGGACCGCGTGAAGGCGGAGTCGCGCGAGGCCATCGCCGCGCTCCGGCAGATGGGCCTGCGCGTGGTGATGATCACGGGCGACAACCAGCGCACGGCGGACGCCGTGGGCCGGCAGGTGGGCGTGGACGGGGTGCTGGCGGAGGTGCTGCCCGAGGGCAAGGCGCGCGAGGTCAAGCGCCTGCAGAACGAGGGGCGCAAGGTGGGGATGGTGGGCGACGGCATCAACGACGCGCCGGCGCTGGCCCAGGCGGACGTGGGCATCGCCATCGGCACGGGGACGGACGTGGCCATCGAGGCCAGCGACGTCACGCTCCTCCGCGGCGACCTGCGCGGCGTGGTGACGGCCATCCGCCTGTCGCGGGCCACCATCCGCACGGTAAAGCAGAACCTGTTCTGGGCGTTCATCTACAACGTGATCGGCATTCCCGTGGCCGCCGGCGCGCTGTATCCGCTCACGGGCTGGCTGCTGTCGCCCGTGCTGGCCAGCGTGGCCATGTCGATGTCCAGCGTGAGCGTGGTGACCAACTCGCTGCGCCTGCGCCGGTTCAACGGATGAGTGCGTGAGTGCGGTAGTGCGGTAGTGGGCTCGGCGCGGCGGGAGAGCATCTGCCAAGCCGTGCCGAGCCCCCCGATGAGCGATTGAAATCGCCGCTGGAAAATCGCGAAGTCCGCCTGCGCGGACTGCGAGCGGGCAGATTTCCACTCCCGCACTAACGCACTAACGCACTCC
>NZ_DASURI010000458.1:0-19606 GCF_036280135.1 Longimicrobium sp. | reverse complement strand
CGCCGCGGCGCCGGCCACCGTCCACGCGAGCAGCGCCAGGGCCGCGCGGGGCAGGGGCGGCAGCGGCAGCAGCAGCGCGCCCGCGGGCAGCAGCCCCACGATCAGGCCCACGAGCGGATAGAACGCCGTGGACTGGCGCAGGTCGCCCGGCGACGGGTCGCCGCGCAGGGGCACGCGCCACGGGGTGAGCAGGCCGGCCGCCAGCAGCAGCCGGCGCATGGAGTTCAGGGTGCGGTCGGAGTATTCCATCCCGTGCGGACGCGGTTCCGGTCGATGTGACGGCGAGCCGCCGACGCTCCGCATCCACCGTTCCGCCGTTGTCCGCTCCGTCCGGCTCTGCCCGTCCGGTGAGGCGGATCGAGCGAGGCGCGGGTTTGCGGACGGGAGCGGCGGCCATCATCTTTGGCCATCGCCTGCACGGTTTCCCCTCACGCGATGCCCGCCCGTGATCCTTCGCACGCCGCGCCTGGTTCTCCGCGAGTTCACCGCCGACGATTGGGCGGCCACGCACGCGTATCAGCAGGATCCGCGATACCTGCGCTTCTACGACCGCGACGGGGTCACGGAGCGGCAGGCGCAGGCCATCGTCTACACGTTCATCCTGTGGCAGGGCGAACAGCCGCGCGCCAAGGCCCAGCTGGCCGTCACCCTCGCGGACACGGGCGAGCTCATCGGCAACGTGGGGCTGCGGCGCGACACGGCCGACGACCCCGTGGCGGACATGGGCTACGAGCTGGCGCCCGCGCACTGGGGCCACGGCTACGCCACGGAGGCTGCCCGCGCCATGATCGACCTGGGGTTCGGCGAGTGGGGCGTGGAGCGCATCCACGCGCACTGCGTGGCGGACAACGAGGCCAGCGCCCGCGTGCTGCGCAAGGCCGGCCTGCGCCAGGAGGCGTGCCTGCGCGACCACCAGTGGTTCAAGGACCAGTACTGGGACGTGCTGATCTTCGGGATGACGCGGGCGGACTGGTCCCCGTCCGCCGAACGGGAGGGCGGGGGATGAGCGATTCGGCGTACGCGCGGTCCGCGGACTTCTATGACCTGGTCTACGGCGGCAAGCCGTACGCGGACGAGGCGGCGCACGTCCACGTGCGCATCCAGGCGCACCTGCGCTCCGGCGGAAACGCCCTGCTGGACGTGGGATGCGGCACGGGCGGCCACGTGGCGCACTTCCTCGATCATTACCGCATCGAGGGGCTGGACCTGGACGAGGGGCTGCTGCGCATCGCGGCGGAACGGTACCCGGACGCCACGTTCCACCGCGGCGACATGACGGACTTTGACCTGGGCCGCGCGTTCGACGCCGTCGTCTGCCTGTTCAGCGCCATCGGCTACGTGCGGACGGAGGATGCGCTTCGGCGCACGGTCGCCGGCTTCGCGCGGCACCTGCGGCCGGGCGGCGTGGTGGTGGTGGAGCCGTGGCTCACGCCGGACGTCTTTCGCCCGGGCACCCTGCGCCTGGACGCGAGCGAGTCGGCGGAGCTCAAGGTGGCGCGCATCGTCCGCAGCGACTACGACGGCGACCTGTCCGTGCTCGTCTTCAGCTTCCTGGTGGGCCGGCCGGAGGGGGTGGAGCACTGGGAGGAGCGCCACCTGCTGGGCCTCTTTGCCGACGGGCAGATGCGGGACGCCTTTGCCGCCGCCGGCCTGGAGGTGGTGGAGCACGATCCGCACGGGCTCACGGGCCGCGGCCTGTACGTCGCCCGCCGCCCGGAATTCGGCGCACCGGCACCGGCGGCGGGCGGCGGCTGATCCGCATCCGTCGCACATCCGCCGCGCCGACATCGATCCACCTCCTTAGATCCACGATGCGAGTCCACGTCCGCCGTCTGCTGCCCCTCCTGGCCCTCGCGCTGGGGGCGTGCGCCGTCTCCATGAGCCCGGTTACGGGACGAAAGCGGGCGTACGCGTACTCGTGGGAGCAGGAGGTGCGGCTGGGGCGCGCGGTGGACCGGCAGATCACGGCGCAGTACGGCACGTACGACGACGACGCGCTGCAGGACTACGTGCGGCGCGTGGGCAACGACGTGCTCGCCGTGAGCCATCTGCGCCGCGACGACGCCCTGCCGGAGTACCGGACGGCCAAGTTCGTATTCCGCGTGCTGGACACGGAGGCGGTCAACGCGTTCGCCCTGCCGGGCGGATACGTCTACGTGACGCGCGGCATGCTGGCGCACCTGGAGAACGAGGCGCAGCTGGCCGTGGTGCTGGGGCACGAGATCGCGCACGTGGCCGCCCGCCACGGCTCGCAGAACGCGCTGGAGGGCGGGCTGATGACGGCCGCGCTGCTGGGCGCCGGTCTCCTGGGCGAGGAGCTGGCCGGTGCGGGGGACGAGATCGGCGACGTGGGCGCCGTGGCCGCGCAGCTCATGCTGTTTCGCTACAGCCGCGACGACGAGCGCGAGAGCGACCGCCTGGGCGTGGAGTACGCCGCCATGGCCGGCTACCGCGCGGCGGAGGGCGCGGCGTTCTTCAGCGGGCTGGAACGGCTGCAGGCGCGCGCGGGCCGCATCCCCGGCTTTCTCTCCACCCACCCGGACCCGGGCCGGCGCGGGGAGACGGTGGCGCAGATGGCCGCGGACTGGGTGGCGCTGGGCTTCGACGGCGAGCGGGTGGAGCGCGAGGCGTACCTGGCGCGCATCGACGGCATCACGCTGGGGCAGGATCCGCGGCAGGGGTACGAGATGGCGGGCTGGTTCTACCACCCGGCGGGCGGCTTTCGCTTTCCCGTCCCGGCGGACTGGACGGTGGATCGGCAGGGGCGGCAGGTGGTGCTGCGGCCGCGCGCGGGCGACGGCGTGCGGGTGGAGCTCGCGGCCCGCTCACGGCATCCCACGGCGGACGTGGCCGCGCGCGTGTTCGTCCACGAGAACGGGCTGGCCGGCGCGTCGTCGTATCGCACGAACATGAACGGGTTTCCCGGCGCGCGGGTGGACGGGGCGATGGACTCCGGCGGATCGTCGTACCAGGTGACGGGCTACTGGCTGGAGCACGGCGGCCATGTGGTCCGCTTCGCCGGCATCTCGCATTCGGCGTACAACGCGGAGCTGCAGTACGGCATCGGCGAGATGACGCGCGGCTTTCGCGCGGTGTCGGACCCGGGGCTGCTGGACGTGGCGCCCGTGCGGCTGGTGGTGATGACGACGGAGCGCGCGCAGCGGTTCGCGGACGTGGTGGACCCGCGGTTCATCCCGGCCGGGATGGACCTGGAGGCGCTCGCCATCCTGAACGGCGTGTCGGTGGACGCCGTGATCCCGGCCGGGACGGTGCTCAAGCTGCCGGGGTAGGGCCCTCACCCCGCTCGAGGCCCTCACCCCGCTCGAGGCCCTCACCCCGCTCGAGGCCCTCACCCCGCTCGTTCCTCGCGGCCCTCTCCCGCGAACTGCGCGGGAGAGGGCGTAGACTTCGAACGAGGTGTGGTGCGCGGTGGCGAGTCCGCGGCGCGCGTTGTTTTGGCACACCCGGTTATTCTCGGGCACGTGCGACAGACGCGTCATCCTGAGGAGCCGCCGCGCGATCCGTCCCGTGCCGGATCCATGGCGGCGACGAAGGATCTTGCCCGCAAAGCTCCGCCCCTGCTCTCGTGCACGAAGGCCACCCCCGAGTTTCGCACACAAGATCCTTCGGTCGCGCCAACGTCCTGAGCGCATTCACGTTACGCGCGGCGCTCCCTCAGGATGACGCTCTCTGGTTCCGTTGAAAGGCAGCAGGTTTGGCAGCCTGCTCGGGATGACGCCGCTCGGGATGCTACCAGTCCATCCCGGCGGAGACGAGCACGCCCAGGCTGGGACTGAAGTCCGTGTAGCCGGCCACGGCTTCCGCCAGCAGCCATCGGCGTCCGCCTGCGCGGGCGCCCAGGCGAACCTCGCCCAGCGACTCGTTGCCGCGGATCTCGCGGTGTCCGCTGCCCACCTGCTGGCCCACCACCGTGAGCATGGGGTCGATGACGCCGCCGTCGTACTCGGCGCGGAGGGCGTAGATCAGCAGGTCGTCCTGCTCGAACGCCGTCTGCCGCGTGCCGAAGATGCCCACGCCGGCCTCTGCCTGCACTGCCATCCGCCCCCGCACCGCCCGCCCGCCGACCGTCGCGAAAAAGTCCGTGGCGTCGCGATCCAGCCCCACGGCGTTGTCCGTCGTGGGCAGCCGCGCGCCAAAGCGCAGGGCGGCGGCCACGGGCGCGCCCTCGTTCGTCAGCCGGACGGTCGTGAGCACGCGGTAGTCGCCCGCGTCGTGGCGCTCGCCGTCGTCCGCGGGTTGCACGCCGGGCTCGGCGGGGGCGAAGCGCGACTCCTCGTCGAACCGGCGCTGCACGGTGCCGCCGGCCTCGAGCACCACGCGGCCCGTGCGCCAGAACGCGCGAACGTTGCCCGCCTCCACCAGTGTGCCCTCCGTCCCCGCGAGCGACGCGCGCTGGTCCTGGAACCATCCGCCGCCCACCTGCGCCGACACCGTCCGTCCGTCGTCGAACATCCGCCACTCGAACGGCTCCAGCGGCCGCAGCTGCGCGGACGCCGCCACGGGCAGGGCCACGAGCGCCGCGGCCGCCCGGATGATCGTCATCGTCCCCTTCTTCAACACCGATCCCCTGCCGGTTTCGTAGGAATTCACCGCGTTCCGGCGGAGAAACTGGTGCCGCGCCGCCCCGCGCGCCACCGCCGCGCTGGCGAGGGACGGCGCGCGCGTGTAGTCTGAGCGCATGCTTGCACCGACGATCGAAACCGAGCGCCTGGTTCTTCGCGCGCACACCCTGGCCGACCTGGACGACTGCGTGGCGATGTGGGCCGATCCGGCCGTCGTCCAGCAGATCGGCGGCGGCCGGCCGTCCACGGCGGAGGAGACGTGGGCGCGGCTGCTGCGCAACGTGGGCCTGTGGCCCATGGTGGGCTTTGGATACTGGGTGATCCGCGAGCGCGGGACGGACCGCTTCGTGGGCGAGGCGGGGCTGGCGGACTTCCGGCGCGACATCACGCCGTCGCTGGCGGGCGCGCCCGAGGCGGGGTGGGCGCTGGCGACGTGGGCGCAGGGCCGGGGCCTGGGCACGGAAGCCGTCCGCGCCGTCGTCGCCTGGGCGGACGCGCACCTGGACGCGCCGCGCAGCGTGTGCATGATCACGCCCGCGAACGCCGCCTCCATCCGCGTGGCGGAGAAGTGCGGCTATCGCGAGTTCGCGCGCACGACGTACAAGGAGACCGACGTCACCCTGTACGAGCGCCCGCGGTCCTGAAGACAACTGCATTTTCACGCAGAGGGAGCAGAGGCAGCAGAGTACCCCGGTCCTGCGCGGACTGAAGTACTCTGCTGCCTCTGCTCCCTCTGCGTGAGAAAATTTGTTGGTTTTCCCTGCAGTTCAGGGGTTCGTCGCGGCGGTGGGATGCACGCGCGGCGGCGCCAAGCCCACGAAGATCACCAGGCCGTCGCCGCCGGGATTGCCCGTGTATGTGGGAAAGTCCGTCGTGAAGTCGGGCTTCCAGTTGTTCACCACCCACACGTTGCCCGCCGCGTCGATCACGCAGCTGGTCTGCCGCATGAGCGGGCTGTAGCAGGGCTGGCCGTCGGGGCCGTACAGCGGCGTGCCCGTGCGCAGCAGGACCGGGTCGCCGCCGCTGGGCAGCGTGTAGCCCGTGTGCGGCGTGAGCGGATGGCCCGTGAGCATCCCCTCCGGCCGCGTGGCCGGGTTGGCGCCCGCCAGCCGCGTGAGCGCCGCGCGGGTGTAGTTGCTGCCCAGCCCCATCCGCCCAAAGTTGGCCACCCACACGTGGTCGTGCCCGTCGATGGCCAGCCCCCACGGCGCATCCATCCCGCCCACGCCGGTGAACGCGCCCGCGAGCTCCCCGTCCGGCGTGATCAGGTAGACCGTGCTGTCCCCGCCGGACGCCAGCCACACGTTCCCCAGCGAATCCACCTGGATCACCTTGCACGCGGAGCCCAGGGGAATGCTCTGCAGCAGGTCGACGGACGTGCCGTCGGCGCTGATCTGGTGGTGCGTGACGCTCCCCTCGTCCACCGTGGGCCATCCCAGCCCGCCGCTGTTGCTCACCCACGCCGTCCCGTCGCTCGCGAAGGCCACGCCGAACGGGTTGGTGCCCGCGGGCCCCTGGATGGCCTGCGTGGAATCGCCGCCCGGGAAGACGACGACGTTGCCGCCGGCAAAATTGGCCGTCCAGACGTTGCCGGCCGCGTCCGCCTCGATGGCCTGCACGCGGTTGGTGCCGCCACCGTATCCCGCGTCCGGCGAGACGGGCGTGCCGTCGGGGAGGAACTCCGAGACGGTGCCGTCCACGGGGTAGTACTCCGTTGGATCGCCCCATCCGAAGTTGCCCACCCACACGTGCCCATCCGGCGCGATGGTGATGCCCCATCCCGGCCCGATCAGCCCGCCGCCCGTCACCGGGGACCGGGGCTCGCCGTCCGTGCCGTCCGCGGGCGTGCCGTCGGGCCGCAGCACCACGATGAAGTTGCCCGAGTTGGGCGTGCCCTGCACCACGTTGTTTGCGATCCACGCGTATCCGTTGGCATCGAACGCCACGTTGGCCGGCCCGCCGAACAGGTGGTCGTCGCTCCCCGTGTCGTTCACCTTCACGGCCAGCGTCCACGCGTCCGGCGGCGTGGTCAGCGCCGGCGTGAACACCTCCGCCGCGCGCGCCAGCCCGTAGAGGCCGGCCACGTTGTGCGCCGGGTCGCGCGCCAGCCGGCCCAGGGCCTGGAAGGTGTCGGCCGCGGGCGTGCCCCCGGGCGGCGTGGTGAGCGCCAGCAGGTTGTACGTGGCGCCGGGGACGCGGCGGACGCACCCGGCGAGCAGGTTGCCCAGGGCGCGAAGGGAGCGCAGGCCGATGGTCTCGTCCGCGTTGGGCGACGTGCGCAGGACGATGGACGGCTCGCCCGTGCGCACGTCCGCCAGGTTGGCGCTCATCCCGGCGGCGACGCGCAGCGGCAGCGGGCTGCCCTGGATGGCGCCGTCATGGGTGAGCTGCGCCATGCTGTACACCGCCGCCACGGTGGTGAGCTCGTTGATGACGATCTCTCCCGTCACCTTCGGGCCGATGACGGCCGCCAGCAGCACGGACCCGCCCACGCCGGCGGTGGCGTAGTGGATGGCGCCGCTGGCCGATTCGGGGCGGTCGATGGAGAACCGTCCGCGTCCGTCCGTCACCGCCGTGCCGATGACGGCGGGCGCGTCGGGCGAGGCGGCGTAGAGGGTGACCGTGGCGCCGGCGAGTGGCAGAACGTGGTCCGTGCCGCCGGACTGGACGGTCCCGAGGAGCTGATTGTTCATGATGAGATGCGCGCGGAGATAACGAGGAGGGATGAAGACCGACGGCGCCGACATCCGCGGGGAAGACTGCTGGCGTGGATGATCGTGCGTCGATCCGCCGCTCCGCAAGCAAACGTCTGGATCCGGATGTAACGAAGCCGCGGCGGATCGCTGATCCCGGATCGGATGGCAGGCCTCGCGCGAGCGCCCCCTCCGGGCTCGCGGAGCTCACCCACCTCCCCCAAAACCCCTGGGGGAGGTTGGACGGCCGCGATGCTCATCCGCGCCGCTTTTCGGAAGGGGGGCTCGATGCATCCCGCGCTGCGTCATCCTGGATGGCAGTCGCGGATCTGAATCGGCGTCGCGAGGCCCCAGCCCCGGCGAATGATGCCGGTGCGGATCTGGAGTCGATATTCGCGGCGTCCCAGCCCCGGCGAATGAATTCGCGGCTCTGACTGCGATGTCGGCCTTCGCCGACAGCTCCTGCCGCGCGCCGCCCTTGTGCACACAGGCCGCGTTCCAGCCTCCCAAGGCCGCCCCGGTGCACGTGGCGCTGCCCGTGCTGGGGCAGTCCGCGCAGGCGGACTTCGCGACTTTCCAGCGGTGAATTCATTCGCTCCGGCTGAGGGACGGCCTTGCCGGATCAGATCCGCAACCGGCAATCATTCGCTCCGGCCCGGGAACGGCCCGACCGGATCAGCCCGCAATCGGCATCCGGATGACGCATCCTCGTGGGGAGTCGAGGAGAAGCCAGGTTTGCCGTTGCCCGCTATTCCTTATTCCCTATTCCCTGTTCCCTATTCCCTGCAGTTCCCTAGCGCCGCCGCCGCCCGTGCCGCTCCAGCGCCAGCCGGCAGATGCGGTCGCACAGCTCCGGAAAGCTGATCCCCACGGCCGCGGCGGACTGCGGCAGCAGGCTCGTGCGCGTCATCCCCGGAAGCGTGTTCACCTCCAGGCACCAGAGCCCGCCGTCGGCATCCATCCGGAAGTCCACCCGGCTGAAGCCCTCCAGCTTGAGCGCCCGGTGCGCGCGCAGGGACAACGCCTGGATCGTCCGGGTCTGCTCGGCCGTGAGGTCCGCGGGAAAGATCTCGCGCGCGCCGCCCTCCTGGTACTTGCTGGCGTAGTCGAACACCTCGCCCCCGGAGACGATTTCGCCCACACCCAGCGCTTCGTCCGCCAGGATGCCGCAGGTGAGCTCGCGCCCGGGAACGAAGCGCTCCAGCATCACCTCGTCGTCGTGGCGGAACGCCTCGTCGATGGCGGGCCGCAGCGCATCGGCCGCGCGGACGACCGTGAGCCCCACCGTGGAGCCCTGCTTGTTGGGCTTGACGACGACGGGAAAGCCCAGGGTGGCCTCCACCTCCGCCGCCTCGGCGGGGGCCATCATCCAGTCCGCCGTGGGCACGCCGGCGACGCGGAACAGGCGCTTGGACAGGTCCTTGTCCATGGCCGTGGCGCTGGCCGCGTGGCCGCTGCCCACGTAGGGGATGCCCGTCATGTCCAGCAACGCCTGGATGGTGCCGTCCTCGCCCGTGCCGCCGTGCAGGGTGAGGAACACCACGTCGATGTCGCCCAGTTCGCTGGCCGCCGGCAGCGGCGACGTGGCGCCGGCGCGGATGACGGAGAGCTCCGCCTCGTCCGGGGGCGCGGGCGCCACGCCGGCCGTCAGCAGGCGCTGCTCGTCCGCGGGCGCCAGCACTCCTCGCGCCGTGTCGACGGCGACTACCTCGTGCCCCGCCTGGCGCAGCGCGTTGAGCACCTGCGCGCCGCTGGCGATGGACACGTCCCGTTCCGCGCTCGTTCCCCCGAACAGCACCGCCACCCGCATGCGCGCCTCGCTTTTGTCCCCGATGGTGGGTGAGAGATCAGGCTACTCCTGGCTCGTCAAAACGAAATCCTTGACCTTTGATTAGCCTGAGCTTAGTATATGGCATAGTACGTAGCTAAGTCCCCTCTTCTGGAGCACACCTATGGTAACGTGGAACGTGGACGCGTGGCGAATGCAGCAAGCGAAGGACCGCTGGGCTTACTGGCTGGGCGTGAATTGGACGAGCCTGACCAGCGGGGCCAAGATCTTCGCACCCGGTTCGCTTGCACCCCCGCAAGAGGTGGGATTTATGGCGCTTCCGTTCGCTCATCCTGTCGGGCAGGTGAAGGACTGGGGGATGTCGCTGGCGGACGGCAGCCGAATCCACGTGCACGAGTTCGCTAATGGAACGCGTGTTGTTCATCGTGACCAGCACGATCCCGCGGCTGGGGTGGGCCCCGCGCTGGCGCACCTGATGCATGAGACTCCGTATGGCAAACTGGCGCTCGGCATCGGCGCTTTCTTCTTCATCGCAAAAGCCGTGGGAGAATGACCGGTCCTGAAGTTCACGCCATCCGCACTCAACTAGGGCTGTCACAGGTGCAGCTCGCACAACTGCTCGGGGTCCACCCGCTTACTGTTTCCAAGTGGGAGCGCAGCGTGTTGGCCCCGACACCACATCAAGCCGCTTTGCTCGACTCGTTCGGCAAAGCGGGTAAGGCGAAGCAGCAGATCGGCAGTGAAGTATCCAATCTGCTGGTGACCGCAGGCGTGGCGATGGCCCTCCTAGCCCTGTTGAGCGCCGCGTTCGACAAGAAGTAAGCGAAATCGAGCTGTACTCGGCCTGACAACAACATTCCTGACCTGTCCTGCTCCTCGTGCATGCGCATCTGAGGAGCGATCTTCGTTTATGTAGAACGCGCTGCGCACGGGCGCGATTCTTTCAGCGACGGCGATCCCTTTCACCCGCGGGGACACGCGGATAGACTGGCATCCCACCCCGCGCCGCGCGACCGCACGTCCAGCGCGCCGCACCCGGACCGTACGCCCCCAGCGAGACGAAGCATCCACCGTGACGGCCCGAGACCCCATCCATCCCCCGTCGCCCGCGGACGGCTCCGCGCGGGGCCGTGCGGCGGACCCGTTCGCCGGCTTTCTGCTGGAGCTCAACGACCGGCTGCGGCCCCTGTTGGACCCCGCGGAGATCCAGTTCCAGGCCGCGCGCACCCTGGGCGAGCACCTGGGCGCCAGCCGCGTGGGCTACGCCGAGGCCCAGCCGGACGGCGACACCATCGTCGTCACCCGCAACTACACGGACGGCGTGCCCGGCATCGAGGGCCGCTACCGCTACGACGACTACGGCCCCGAGCTCCTCCGCGCCTTCAACGAGGGGCGCACTGTCGTCCGCGCCGACGTGGCCAACGACCCGTCGCTCACGGACGCCGAAAAGGAGGCGCACGCGGTGCTGCAGCTGGGCTCCACGGTGAACGTGCCCTTGCACAAGGACGGCGGGCTGGTGGCCGTGCTCTTCATGCACCACCAGCACGCCCGCGCGTGGACGGCGGACGAGCTGGCCCTGCTGGAGGCCGTGGCCGAGCGCACGTGGGACGCCGTAGAGCGCGCCCGCGCCGAGCAGGCCCTGCGCGCGGGCGAGACCCGGCTGCGGCTGGCCCTGGACGTGGCGGACCTGGGGACGTGGACGTGGGACCTGGCCACGGGCGGCGGCCACATGGACGAGCGCGGGGCCGCCATCGTGGGCCTGCCGGCGGGGTACCTGGAGGACGTGGCCGCCGCGCAGATGGCCTCCATCCACCCCGACGACGTGGCGCCCACGCAGGCCGCCGCCGCGGCGGGGATGGCGGCGGGCGGCCCCTTCGACCTGCAGTACCGCGTGGTGCACCCGGACGGGAGCGTGCGGTACGTGGCCTCGCGCGCGCGGGTGATCACGGACGGCGCCGGGCGGCCCGTCTCGCTCATGGGCACCAACCGCGACGTGACGGACGAGCGCCTGGCCGAGGCCCGCATCCGCGCCGGCGAGGAGCGCTACCGCGCCCTGTTCGCCACCATGGACGAGGGGTTCTGCGTGCTGGAGGTGATCTTTGACGACGCGGACCGGGCCGTGGACGTTCGCTACGTGGAGATCAACCCCGCGTTCGAGCGGCAGACGGGGATGCGCGACGCCCTGGGCCGCACCGTCCGCGAGCTCGTGCCGGACCTGGAGCCGGCGTGGGTGGAGCGCTACGGCGAGGTGGCGCGCACGGGCCGGCCCACGCGGTTCGAGAGCCACGCGGCGCCCCTGGAGCGGTGGTTCGACGTGAACGCGTTCCGCATCGGCGCGCCCCAGGAGCGGCGGGTGGCCGTGCTGTTCAGCGACATCACGGCGCGCAAGCAGGCCGAGCTGGAGCGCGAAGGGCTGCTGGCCGCCCTGGAGGTGCAGCGCGCGCGGCTGGTGGACGTCATCCGCCGCGCCCCCGCGTTCATGGCGGTGCTGCGCGGGCCGGAGTACGTGCTGGAGCTGGTGAACGAGGCGTTCCTGCGCCTGGTGGGCGACCGCGACGTGGCGGGGCGGCCCCTTTTCGAGGCGGTGCCGGAGGCACGGGGGCAGGGGTTCGAGGCGCTGCTGGAGCGCGTGCTGTCCACGGGCGAGCCGTTCCTGGGGCGCGGGCTGCCCGTGACGCTGGCGCGCACGCCCGGCGCGCCGCCGGAGGAGCGCATCATCGACCTTGCGTACGTGCCGCTGACGGAGGCGGACGGCACGCGCTCCGGGATCGTGGCGCACGGCACCGACAACACGGAGCAGGTGCGTGCCCAGCGCGAGACGGAGCGGGCCCGCGACCGCGCCGAGCGGCTGCAGTCGCTCACGGCGGCCCTGGCCAGCGCGCGCACCCTGGATGACGTGGCCACGGTGGTGGTGGCCGACCTGGTGGTGGCCCTGGGCGCGCGCACGGGCGCCCTGGCCGGGCGCGACCCGGAGGGCGAGTCGCTGGTGCTGCTGCGCACCATCGGCTTTCCCGACCCGGTGCGCGCGGGCGTGCAGCGGCAGGGGTTCTCCCTGCGCAGCCCCCTGGTGGAATGCTTCCGCACGCAGGCGCCCGTCTGGATCGAGACGCGCGAGGGGCCGGAGGGGCTGGACGCGCGGTACCCCGTCATCGCGCCCGTGTGGGACCGGCTGGGCGTATCGTCCGCGACGTTCGTCCCCCTGGTGGCGGCGGGCGAGACGGTGGGCGTGATCAGCTTTGCGTGGGAGGGCACGCGCGCGTTCTCGCCCGAGGAGCGCGCGTTCCTGGAGGCGCTGGGGCGGCAGGCGGCCCTGGCCGTGGAGCGCGCCCGCCTGTTCGAGGCCGAGCACGCCGCCCGCGCCGAGGCGGAGCGCGCCAACCGCGCCAAGAGCGAGTTCCTGGCGGTGATGAGCCACGAGCTGCGCACGCCGCTCAACGCCATCGGCGGGTACGCGGAGCTGATGGAGATGGGCATCCACGGCCCCGTCACCCCGCAGCAGCGCGAGGCCCTGGCCCGTGTGCAGACGAGCCAGCGCCACCTGCTGGGCCTGATCAACGAGGTGCTGAACTACGCGCGGCTGGAGACGGGTTCCGTGCACTACGACGTGGCCGACGTGCGCGTGCGCGACGCGTTGGCCGGCGCCGAGGCGCTGGTGGCCCCGCAGGCGCAGTCCAAGGGGGTGGAGCTGTCCGTGGCGCCGTGCCCGCCCACGCTGGCCGTGCGGGCGGACCCGGAAAAGGTGCGGCAGATCCTGGTGAACCTGCTCTCCAACGCGGTCAAGTTCACGGACCGCGGCGGGCGCGTGGAACTGTCGTGCGAGGCGGACGGGGAGCGGGTGGCGGTGCGGGTGCGCGACACGGGGATCGGGATCGCGGCGGACCAGATGGACCGCATCTTCGAGCCGTTCGTGCAGGTGCGGGCGGACCTCACGCGCACGGCGGAGGGCACGGGGCTGGGGCTGGCCATCAGCCGCGACCTGGCGCGCGGCATGGGTGGCGACCTGACGGCGGAGAGCGAGCCCGGCGTGGGCAGCACCTTCACGCTCACGCTGCCCGCCGTATAGAAGACGGTACGAGGGTACGAGGTACGAGGGTACGAAGGTACGGGAGGGATGCGCGGTAGCGGATCCACCTCGCGATGCGAGAAGCGTCAACCACGTGGGTTCGCGGGCGGGGCTTCGTCATCACCACGCCCCGCATCGTCATCCTGAGGAGCCGCCGCGTGATGCCCGCTGGTGCGCGGACCGTGGCGGCGACGAAGGATCTTGCCCGCAAAGCGGTAAGCGAATTCCAGGCGTGTGAGCCGGCTTCGCGCGGGCGCCCCCTCCGCTCGCTTAGGCTCGCACCTCCCCCAATAACCCCTGGGGGAGGTTGGAAGCGTCGGTTTCTTGCTGCTCGCCGGCCGTCCGGGGATCGGGCAGGTTTGGAAGCGCAGGGTCTCTGCCGCGCGACGGCCGGTCGCGGACCGGAGGAATTAGCAGGAGGACGGCGTCCCTTGGTAGAGGGGCTGCTTTCGGCGAGGGGACGGCATCCACGTTTTTTGGGGAGGCATGGTGTCGGCGTCGGGCGCGGAGATCCGCCGGGGCAGAGCATCCACCTGATCGCGATCGGGAAAAGACGGCCAGGACGGACGGCGGCGTTGCGGTGGAGAGGCCACGCGCGCAGCTTTGTGCAAAGCTTGGAAACCCTCCCGCTGTCCCCTCCGCATGATCGATCCGCCCACGATCGAGTTCCGCGCGCGCAGCATCAGCCTGCTGCTGGGCGCGTTCCAGGCGCTGGTGCTGGCCACGCTGCTGGCCGGCACCCGCCGCAACGCCACGGCCAACCGGCTGCTGGCGGCGCTGCTGCTGGTGATGGTCCTGCGCATCACGCCGTACATCATCGGCTTCGCGGGATTCTACGACGCGTATCCGTGGCTCACGTTCGCTCCGTTCGAGCTTACGCTGGCCATCGGCCCGCTGGTGTACCTGTACGTGCGCCGCCTGACGGACGGGCCGCTGCCGCGCCGCTGGGCCGTTCACCTGCTCGCGCCCGCCGTGCAGCTGGGCTACTACGCGGGCGCGTTCTCGCTGCCGCTGCAGACCAAGTGGGCGTGGAACGACGCCGTCCATGAGCCCTGGCTGATGCCGCTGGAGACGGCCGCGGCGCTCCTTTCGTTCGGCGGGTACCTGGCCGCGTCGTGGCGTCGCTACCGCGGCTACCAGCGCTGGCTGGACGAGAACCTGAGCAACCGCGAGGAGCTGCGCCTGGGCTGGATGCGCGGCTTTCTGCTGGCGTGCGGCGGATTGCTGGTGCTGTGGACAGCCTACGCCTGCACCGAGTGGTTCATCCGCCGCCTGACGTACCTGGACCGCTTTCCGCTTTACCTGGCGCTGGCTGTCCTGGTCTACGCCCTGGCCCTGGCGGGATGGCGCCATGCCGGCCTCGCCTATCCCCTGCCGCGCGATTGGGACGCGGTTCATTCGGCGGATGCGGACGGGATCGACGCCGGATCGGCGGATACGCACCTGGCCCGTTCGGATCGCGCTCCCGCCGCGCCGGGCGCTGCGGACCGCGCCGATGCGGCCATGGTCGATGTGACTCCGGTCGATGCCGATACGGACGCGTTCGGAGCGGATGCGCTTCCGCCGGCGCTGGCGGCGATCGCGCCCATCGCGCCGGATCTCACGCCCGCGGACAAGGACGAGCGCGCGACGGAGGATGACGCGGCCTCGTCCACGTACGCGGAGCTGGGCGCGGGGTGGAGCGAGCGCGTGCGGCAGGCGCAGTGGTGGCGCGAGGAGTCGCTCACGCTGGCCGTGCTCGCGCGGCGGCTGCACACCTCGCCGCGCACCCTGTCCCGCGCGCTGAACGAGGGGCTGGGGCAGTCGTTCAACGAGCTCATCAACCGCATGCGCGTGGAAGCCGTCGCGGCCGAGCTGGCGGACCCGGACGGCCGTGGTGACGTGCTGCGCGCCGCGTTCGACGCCGGCTTCAGCTCCAAGGCCAGCTTCAACCGCGCGTTCAAGGCGTACACGGGCGTCACGCCGTCCGCGTACCGCCGCCAGCCGCCGGATGCGCGTCTCAACATCCGCCAATCCTCCGCCCCCGCCGAAATCGCGACGCACGACGCGGCGGATTGAGCTACCGTCCGGGCCGATCCATCGTTCGGCCACGATTCACGGACGGAGTTCATCCGCATGACCTCGCGCCTCATCCGCCGCCTCGCCGCGGCCGCCCTGCTCACGTGCGCCGCGCCCCTTTCGGCCCAACCTGATACCGTCGCGGACCGCGCCCGCCTGGACCGTTTTTTCGCGGAGGTGGACACGGACAGCACGCCCGGCTGCGTGGTGGGCGTCGCGCGGCGCGGCCAGCCGACGCTCCTGCGCGCGTACGGGCTGGCCAACCTGGAGACGGGCACGCCCAACACGCCGGCCACCGTGTTCGAGGCCGGCTCCGTCTCCAAGCAGTTCACCGCGGCGGCCGTGCTGATGCTGGCGCAACAGGGACGATTGTCGCTGGACGACGACGTACGGTGGTACCTGCCGGAGCTGCCGGACTACGGCACGCCCGTCACGCTGCGGCAGATGCTGAACCACACCAGCGGCCTGCGCGAGTGGAGCGCCGTGGCGGAGATTGGCGGGTGGCCGCGGGGCACGAGCGTCTATACGCAGGGCGACGTGCTGCGGATGGCCGCGCGGCAGCGGGCGCTCAACTTCGCGCCCGGCACGGAGTACCTCTACAGCAACACCAACTACACGCTGGCGGCCATCGTCGTGGAGCGGGTGAGCGGGATGCCGTTCGCGGAGTTCACCCGCCGCGCGCTCTTTGCGCCGCTGGGGATGGCGCATACGGGCTGGCGCGACGACTTTCGCGGCGTCGTCCGGGGCAGGGCGGACGCGTACGGATCGATGGGGGGCGGCGGATGGCGGCTGAACATGCCGTTCGAGAACACGCTGGGCCACGCCGCGCTTTTGACGACGGTGGAGGACCTGCTGCGGTGGAACGCCAACCTGGACGCTCCGTCCGTGGGCGGCGACGACTTCGCGCGGCGGATGCAGGAGCCGGGGCGCCTGGCCGGCGGCCGCGCGGCGTCGTACGCGCTGGGGCTGGACGTGGGGATGCGCGGCGGCACGCCTTCCGTGAGCCACGCGGGCGCCACGGGCGGATACCACAGCTTCCTGGGCCGATACCCGGCGCGCGGCCTATCCGTGGCCCTGCTGTGCAACGCGGGCAGCATCAACACCGAGGAGATGGGTCCCCTCCTGGCCGATCTCTTTCTCCCGCCGCCGCCTCCCGTCGCTCCGATGGGGACGGTGCCGGCCACGACACTGAGCGCGGCGGAGCTGGCCGCTCCGCTGGGGCTGTACCGCAACGCGCGGACGGCCATGCCGGTCACGGTCGAGGCGCGCCCCGGCGGATTCAGCGTGAACGGCGGCGCGCCGTACGTCGCCCGGTCCGCCACGCGCTTCGCCACGGCGGACGGCTCGCGCGAGGCGCGGCTGCTGGCGCCGGGGGAGGGCGGGCGCGGCGCGCTGCACATCCTCCGCGCCACGGGCGACACGACGCGGCTGGTGCCGGTGGACGCGTGGCGCGCGGACGCGTCCCCGGCGGACTTCGCGGGGGAGTACACGAGCGACGAGGCGGATGCGCGTGTCGTCATCCGCTCCGAAGGCGACGCGCTCGTCCTGTACACACGCCCCGAGGTGGAGATGCGGCTGGAGCCCGCCTATCGCGACGCGCTGCAGGCGCCCGACGATGGCTGGCTCTTCGTCTTTGAGCGCGATGCCGGCGGCCGCGTCACCGCGATGACGGCGTGGACCACGCGCAGCCGTGCCATCCGCTTCGAGCGCCTGCGCTGATCCGCCGCCGACGCAAAAAGGCCGGCGCGGCGCAGATGCGCCCCGCCGGCCCGTGGATCGCGAATCCGCGGATCAGCAGCGGATGCAGATGTTGTTGACGTACGTGGCGTAGCCGGGCTCCGAAGGCGCGTAGCAGCCCTGCCGCGTGCACAGGCAGGTTCCCGCCGCCGTGATCTGCGCGCCCTGCACGGTGCCGCGCTCGCCGTCCGCCGCGTCGGTGGCAAAGCTGTCGATCCGCAGGTCGTCCAGCTTGAGGCTCAGCTTCTTCATCGTGTCTCCGTTCGGGTTGCGATGGATATCCGTCCGCCCTGTCCGCGGTGATGCGGCGCGCTCCTTCGGCCGTCGCGTTCAAGGCGGAGCGAGGTCCGGCTCAGCAGTAACAGGTGAAGATGTTGCAGCCCGACCACTCCTTCGACGCCTCGTAGCCCTGCTTGCGCTCATCGGCGGCGGCGGTCGCGAACTGCTCGACGGCGAGCTCTTCCACGTTCAGCTGGAGCTTCTTCATGGCATCCTCCTCGGCGTGATGTGATTCCGGGAATCCCGGAAACGGATGGACGCCAGGAAGGTATGCTATCGATTCCAGACATGCAATGTGAAATCGACGCGCAGGAGAAGCCAGGAGCTCAGGCGGAGTGCTCCGGGGGCAGCAGACCGGCGTCGCGCATCACCTGCGTGGCGCGCGGGTACTCTTCCGCGCCGCCTTCCATGCTGCCGGGCAGCATGATGAGCCGCTTTCGCACGGCGCCCCTCCGTCTTGGCCCGAAACGTCCGATCGTCCGATGTGATGTCAGCAGGATGCTGCATGGCGCATTTCGGCCGTGGATGGCGGTGGATTGCGGTGGATGGGACGCGGCGGATGACGCGGCGGCTACGCGCGGGCGGCCTCGATGCGCTCCGTCAGCCGGTCGAGCGCGTCCGCGGGGAACGGCTCGCTCCAGTGCTTGTGCCAGCCTTCCGCGCCGGCGCGGCTCGCCAGCTCCCGCAGCCCGCGCCACAGCGGAAGCACGACGTCCATCGGCGATCCCCACGCGCGCGCCACGACGTTGCCGCGGCGCTCGCGTACGTCGTGGAACGTGATGATCTCCAGGATGACGGCGGACGGATCGAACGCGCGGAACCGCCACGCGTGCTCCGTGGGCTCCTCGCAGATGCGCGCGACGTGCTCCCCCGGCCCGTCCAGCACGCCCGCGAGCGCCGCCACCAGCTCGCTGACGAAGTCGTACGGCAGGTACGACACGTAGAACGACAGCGTCTCGCCGCCGTCGAGCTCCAGCGTCGTCGGCAGCCACCCGTTCCGCGCCCTGCCGAAGCGGAGGTTCATCGGACGCAAATCGGGTGCAGCCGGAGTGGCCGGGCAACGTGCGTGCGGATCATGGCGTGATGGGCTGGCGAGGCGGTGAGTAATCCGCGGGAAGCGCGCCCGGCGGCGGGTTGCGGGGCGGGTAGCCGGCGCGGGCGGCGCGGTCCGCGTCCCGCCGCGCGATCAGCACGTAATGCCGCGAGGAGTAGCTGGGGCAGCTGCAGGCCTCGCAGACCGGGAGCGGCTCCCGCAGGAACCCGTACACGGGCACGCGGACCCCGCGGAGCACCTCGACGGTGTTGGGCGGCCGGTACGTGTCCGTCCGCGCGCACTGCACGCCGCCCGTGTACACCGTGGCGACCCACACCAGGTCCCGCGGCTCCGGGGCGGTGCGTTGCGGATGCGAACACCCGGCCGCCAGCGCCAGGACAATCAGCAGCAGTCGTTTCATCCAGGGCTTTGATCGCAGGGGCAGCGCGAGCAGATGCGTGGCCGGACGCGCGTCCGCAAAATCTACCGGGAACCTGCCTCGGCGAGACAGGGGTGCGGACGTGCGGCCGGGCCCGCCGCGGGAGGACGCTCAGCTCCGTTGCGGCGCCGATGTCCGCCTGCGCCGGCGCACCCGCAGGGCCAGCCGCGCGATGAAGAAGACCGTGAGCGCCATCAGCACCAGCGCCAGCAGGGGCGCCAGGAACCCGACGACGATGGAGACGACGGCGGCCACGTCCTCGGCCACGCTCAGGAGGGGGTTGCCCACGCCGCCCGTGGTCGCCGTGCTTCCCAGCCGCGCCGTCGCCTTGGCGGAGTGCACTCCCAGCGCCAGCGGCGCCCCCAGCAGGATGCCGATGGCCACGGAGTACTCCGGCGCGAGCTGGTACAGGAACGGCGTGGCCGCCAGCGCCGCCAGCACGGGCTTGGTGAGCACCTGGATGCTGTCCAGCGCGTGGTCCACGAGGGGCACCTTGTCGCCCAGGATCTCCAGCAGCGTCGCCACGCCAAAGATCAGCACCGTCTGCGGCTTCTCCAGCCACATCAGGTTGTCGGGCAGGGGCAGGTCCGTGAGCCACGCGGCCAGGCTGGCGCTGAACACGGGCAAAAACGCCCGCAGACCGGCCGTGGCCGCCAGCACCACGCCGAACGCGGCGGCGGAAAGGGCATCCATCAGCGTATCGTCGTCATCTCGATCCCCAGCGTACAATCATCCCCATCCACGTGATGCGCACGTCGCGCACCAGCGGGAACACGGCCCAACGCACAAAAGCCGCGCCCCGTGCGGAGGCGCGGCCTTCGTCCGGCGTACGATCCGGCGATCAGCAGAGGTCGGACAGCTTGATCGGATCGCAGATGCACGGATCGGTCGGCGCGTAGCAGGAGACGCAGGAAGGCTTGGTCCCGGTCGCC
>NZ_DASURI010000457.1:0-2770 GCF_036280135.1 Longimicrobium sp. | reverse complement strand
CGCAGCTCCTGGTGTCGCTGGACGAGACGCTCACGGCGGGGCTCAAGGCCCTGTCCCGGCGGCACGGCACCACGCTGTTCATGACCCTGCTGGCCGGGTGGGCCGTGGTGCTGGGCCGGCTCTCCGGCCAGGAGGACGTGGTGGTGGGCACGCCGGCGGCCGGGCGGGGCCGGCGGGAGCTGGAGCGGCTCATCGGCTTCTTCGTGAACACGCTGGCCCTGCGCGTGGACCTGTCGGGCGCGCCCACCGTGGCGGAGCTGCTGGGGCGCGTCAAGCAGCGGGCGCTGGAGGCGCAGCACCACCAGGACATCCCCTTCGAGCAGGTGGTGGAGCTGCTGGACCCGGTGCGCACCATGGCCCACCATCCGCTCTTCCAGGTGATGTTCACCTGGCAGAACACCCCCCGCGGGGACCTGCGGCTGCCGGGGCTGAGCGTGGACGCCGTGGCCGGCGCCGGCGGGGACGCCCGGGGCGTGCAGGCCAAGTTCGACCTGTCGCTCTCCCTGCAGGCCACGGGGAACCGCATCGCGGGGTGGCTCACGTACGCCACGTCGCTCCTGGAGCGGGAGACCGTGGAGCGGTGGATGGGCTACCTGCGGCAGGTGCTGGCGGAGATGGTGGCCCACGAGGACCGGCCCGTGGCGCGGCTGCGGATGCTGCCCGCGGAGGAGCGCGCCCGGGTGCTGGAGGCGTGGAACCGCACGGACGCGGACTACCCGGCCGGGGCCTGCGTGCACGCGCTCGTCGAGGCGCAGGCGGAGCGCACGCCGCACGCGGTGGCCGTGGTGTCCGGGGAGGAGACGGTGACCCTCGGGGAGCTCAACGCCCGGGCCAACCGCCTGGCCCATCACCTGGTGGGCCTGGGCGTGGGCCCCGACGTGCGGGTGGGGGTGTGCATGGAGCGGGGGGCCGAGATGGGGGTGGGGCTGCTGGCCGTCCTCAAGGCCGGCGGCGCCTACGTGCCCCTGGACCCCGACTACCCCGCCGACCGGCTGCGCTACATGGTCGAGGACGCCGCCCCCGCGGCCGTGCTGGCGTACGGCGTGCCCGACGCGCTCGTGGCCGGGCTGGTGGGGGAGAGCGGGATCCCCGTGATCCGGTTCGAGACCGACGCGGACGCGTGGGCGCACCGGCCGGACACCAACCCGGCGCGGGCGGACGTCCATCCCGAGCACCTGGCCTACGTCATCTACACCTCCGGCAGCACGGGGCGCCCCAAGGGGGTGATGAACCACCACCGCTGCCTGGTGAACCGGCTGGCCTGGGGGGCCCGCGCCTGGGGGCTGGGGCCCGACGACGTGGTGCTGTGCAAGACGTCGCTGAGCTTCGACGGGCACATCCGCGAGCTGTTCCTTCCCTGGACCGTGGGCGCGCGGGCGGTGATGGCGCGTCCCGGCGGCCACAAGGACCCCGACTACCTGCTGCAGGCCATCCACGACGACAGCATCACCCTGGTGAACCTGAACGGCTCCCTGCTGCTGGTGATGCTGGAGAGCCCGCGGCTGCCGCTGGCCGCGGGGCTGCGGCAGATGCTGGTGGGCGGCGAGTCGTTCCCCGGCACCGGGCTCACCCGGTTCCTGGAGCGGCTGCCAGGGACGGCGCTGCACCACCTGTACGGGCCCTCCGAGGCGGCCACGCCCATGATGGCGCCCGACCTGGGCCCCGCGCAGGCGCGCCGGGTGGTGCCCATCGGCCGGCCCACCGCCAACTCGCGGATGTACCTGCTGGACCCCGCCGGCGACCCCGTCCCCGTGGGGGTGGTGGGCGAGATGTACGTGGGGGGCCACAGCGTGGGGCGGGGCTACCTGGACCGCCCGGGGCTCACGGCCGAGCGCTTCGTCCCCGACCCGTTCGGCGAGCCGGGCGCGCGGCTGTACCGCACGGGCGACCTGGGCCGCCGGCTGGCGGACGGGATGATCGAGTTTCTGGGGCGCAACGACTTCCAGGTCAAGGTGCGCGGCTTCCGCATCGAGCTGGGCGAGATCGAGGCGCGCCTCCGCGAGCACCCCGGCGTGACCGGGGCGGCCGTGCTGGCCCGCCCCGACGCCCACGGCGGCAACCGGCTCATCGCCTGGTACACGGGCGACGAATCCGTCGACGCGGGGGCGCTGCGGGCGCACCTGGCCGAGCGGCTCCCGGACTACATGGTCCCCGCCGCGTTCGTGCGGATGGAGAGCTTTCCCCTCACCCCCAGCATCAAGCTGGACCGCGCGGCGCTCCCCGAGCCGGACGCCGAGGCGTACGCGTCGCGGGCGTACGAGCCGCCGGCCAACGAGACCGAGGAGGCGCTGGCCGCCATCTGGGCCGAGGTGCTGCGCGTGGAGCGGGTGGGCCGCCGGGACAACTTCTTCGACCTGGGCGGACACTCGCTCCTGGCGGTGCAGGTGGTCTCGCGGGTGCGCCAGGGGCTGGAGGTGGACCTCCCCCTGAGCGAGCTGTTCACCCGGCCCGTGCTCGAGGACCTCGCGCAGGTGGTCGTCGACGCCCAGCTGGCCCAGTTCGATCCGGAGGAGATCGCGGCGCTGGCCGCGCTGCTGGGCGACCCGCCCCTCTCCTGATCCGCCGGCGGCGCGCATCCCCGGGTGCGCGCCGGCGCCGTCACGCCTCTCCCGGGGTTCCCGGGGGAGGCGGGCGCGCTCCGCGGGCCCGCCACGATCCCCGGCCCCGGGCGTTCCGTTCCCGAAACGGGCGCAAGGTGGACGGGTGCTGGCCGCAGAGGGACGGCGCCGGGCCGCGGCTCCCGTGTCCGGCATCCCGGTCCCCGGCCGCC
>NZ_DASURI010000456.1:0-16166 GCF_036280135.1 Longimicrobium sp. | reverse complement strand
CGACCTTCGCGTCCCGATACTCGGGCGAGCGGACGATCGCGGCGGTGGTGGGCGACGCGGACGCCACGGCGCGCGACTGGCCGTTCGTCCCCGTCCACCGGCGGATCGCGGAGACGGTGGCGCGGATGCCGGACGCCGCCGCCGTGGAGGGCGCGGACGGCGCGCTGACGTACGCGGCGCTGGCCGCGCGCTCCGCCGAGGTCGCGGCGGCGCTGCGGACGCGGGGCGTGGGGCGGGGAAGCCTGGTGGCCGTCTGCCTGGACCGCTCCGCGCGGATGGTGGCGGCGCTCCTGGGCGTCCTGCGCGCGGGGGCCGCGTACCTGCCGCTGGACCCGGAGTATCCCGCGGACCGCATCGCCTACATGCTGGACGATTCCGGCGCCGCGCTGCTGCTGACGGAGCGCGCCCTGGAACCCGCCCTCCCGCCGTCCGCCGTCCCTCGCCTGCGGATCGAGGACGTCGCGGACTCGGCCGATAGCGCGTCCACAGATTCCGCCGACAGCGCGTCCGCCGCATCGATCGCCGCCTCGTTCGACGACGACGCCTCGTTCGAGGACGTGGAGGTGGATGCGGAGGAGCTGGCGTACGTCATCTACACCTCCGGATCGACCGGCCGCCCCAAGGGGGTGATGGTGCGGCACGGGGGCGTGTCGAGCTTCCTCCGTTCCATGGCGGAAGCGCCGGGGCTGCGCGCGGACGACACGCTGCTGGCCCTGACGACCATCGCCTTCGACATCTCCGTCCTGGAGCTGTTCCTGCCGCTGACCGTGGGCGCGCGCGTGGTCGTGGCCGCGCGGGAGCAGGCGGCGGACCCGGCGCTGCTGGCCGCGCGCATCGAGTCGGCCGACGCCGGCGTCGTGCAGGCCACGCCGGCCACCTGGGCCATGCTGCTGGCCAGCGGCTGGACGCCCCGCGCGGGGATGCGCGTGCTGGCCGGCGGCGAGGCGCTGCCGCGGCCCCTGGCGGACCGGCTGCTGGCCGCCGGCGCGGACCTGTGGAACCTGTACGGCCCCACGGAGACCACCATCTGGTCGTCGACGGGGCGCGTGGCGGCGGAGGGCGGCGTGACCCTGGGCGGGCCCATCGCCAACACCACGCTGTACGTGCTGGACCTCGCGCTGAACCCGGCGCCCCTGGGCGTGCACGGCGAGCTGTTCATCGGCGGGGCGGGCGTGGCGCGCGGCTACCTGCACCGCCCGGCGCTAACGGCGGAGCGGTTCATCCCGGACCCGTTCGGCGCGCCCGGATCGCGCCTGTACCGCACGGGCGACCGCGTGCGGCGCCGCGCGGACGGCGCGCTGGAGTTCGGCGGGCGCGTGGACTTCCAGGTCAAGCTGCGGGGCTTTCGCATCGAGCTGGGCGAGATCGAGAGCGCCCTGCGCGCGCACCCCGCCGTGGGCGCGGCCGTGGCCCTCGTCCGCGAGGACGTCCCCGGCGACGCGCGCCTCGTGGCGTACCTCACGCCGAAGGACGGCGGGGCGGATCCGCGGAACGGGGCCGACCCGCCGGGCGCCACCGGCCTGCCGAACGGGGCGGAGCTGCGCGCGCACCTGCGGGGACGGCTGCCGGAGTACATGGTGCCCTCCGCCTTCGTGGCGCTGGACGCGTTCCCCCTCACGCCCAACGGCAAGGTGGACCGCCGGGCCCTCCCCGCGCCGGACGGGCGGGTGGAGGCGCGGGCGTACACGGCGCCGCGCACGCCCGCGGAGCACGCCCTGGCGGAGATCTGGCGCGAGGTGCTGCGGCTGGACCGCGTGGGGCTGGAGGACGACTTCTTCGAGCTGGGCGGCCACTCCATCCTGGCCACGCAGGTGATCTCCCGCATCCGCCGCGAGCTGGGCGTGGAGCTGCCCCTGCGCGCCGTGTTCGAGGCGGGCACCGTGCGCGCCCTGGCCGGCCGGCTGCACGGCGCCCAGGCGGCGGACGGCCCCGAGCTGGCCCCCGTGCCCCGCGTGGCGCGCATGCCGCTCTCGTTCGCCCAGGAGCGGATGTGGTTCCTGGAGCGGATGACGCCGGCGTCGGGGATGTACAACATGCCCGACGCGCTGGCCCTGGACGGCCCGCTGGACGTGGAGGCCCTGCGCCGCGCGCTGGAAGGGCTCGTGGCCCGGCACGAGGTGCTGCGGACGCGCTACGTGGAGACGGACGGCCTCCCCGCGCAGGAGATCCTGCCGCCGCCGGCCTTCCATCTGCCCGTGGAGGAGACCGACGAGGCGGACGTGCCCCGGCGGATGCGCGAGGACGCGCGGTCACCCTTCGACCTGGCGACGCAGATCCCCCTCCGCGCCCGCCTGCTGCGTCTTGCGCCCGCGCGCCACGTGCTGCTGCTGAACGTGCACCACGTGGCGGCGGACGGCTGGTCGTTCGGCGTGCTGATGCGCGAGCTCACGCTGCTCTACCGCGCGGCCGTCCGCGGCGAGGCCGCGCCCCTGGCGCCCCTGCCCATCCAGTACGCGGACTACGCGGCGTGGCAGCGCGCGTACATGCACGGGGCCGTGATGGAGCGGCAGCTGGACTTTTGGCGGGCGCGGCTGCGGGGGGCGCCGGCCCTGCTGGAGCTGCCGTACGACCGGCCGCGTCCCGCGGAGCAGGACCCCGAGGGCGGCGTGCTGCACGTGACGCTGCCGCCGGAGGTGACGCGCGCGGCGCGGCGCCTGGCCCGCCGCGACGGCGCCACGCTGTACATGGTGCTGCTGGCCGCGTGGAAGGCCACGCTGCACCGCTGGAGCGGGGAGACGGACGTCGTCGTGGGGTCGCCCATCGCGGGGCGCGCGCGGCCGGAGACGGAGGGGCTCGTGGGCCTGTTCGTCAACACGCTGGCCCTGCGCACGGACCTCTCCGGCAACCCCTCGTTCCACGCCCTGCTGGCCCGCGTGCGCGACACGGCGCTGGAGGCGTACGCGCACCAGGACGTGCCGTTCGAGCAGATGGTGCACGAGGCGGGCGTGCCCCGCTCGCTGAGCCACGCGCCCGTCGTGCAGGTGATGTTCGGCCTGCAGAACGTGCCGGCGGGCGACCTGGAGATGGAGGGCGTGCGCGCCCGCGCCCTGCCCGCGGCCATGAGCACGTCGCGCGTGGACCTGACGGTGCTGGTGGACGAGGCCGGCGACGAGCTGGGCGCCTACGTGGAGTACGCCCGCGCGCTGTGGGACGCCGACACCGTCACGCGGCTGATGGGCCACTTTGGCGCGCTGCTCTCCGCCGCCCTGGCCCACCCCGACGTGCCGGTCGCCGACCTGCCCCTGCTGGACGCCGCGGAGCTCGCGCGCGTGACCCGCGAGCTCCCCGCGGGCCCGCCGGCGCGCGACACGGACCGCTCCATCCACGCCCTGTTCGCCGCGGCGGCCGCCGCCGCGCCGGACGCCGTGGCCCTGCGCTGGGACGGCGGGGAGATGACGTACGCGGCGCTGGAATCGCGCGCCAACCGCCTGGCCCGTCACCTCGTGGCCCGCGGCGCCCGGCCCGGCGCGTTCGTGGGGCTGCTGCTGGAGCGCGGCCCGCGCATGGTGGAGGCCATGCTGGCCGTGCTCAAGGCCGGCGGCGCCTACGTTCCCCTGGACCCCGCCTATCCCGCCGCGCGCCTGGCGTTCATGCTCTCCGCGGGCGTGGAGCTCGTGGTGCACGGCGACGAGTCCCGCGCGGCCGCCGAGTCCCTCGCGGACGAGCTGCGGACGACGGGCGCCCCGTGCGCGGCCTTCGTGGACCTGGACGCCGCGGGGGATGCGATCGCCGCGTCGGCCGACGCAGTGGGCATGGATGCGGCGCCGGGCGTGGACCTGGGGCCGGACGCGCCGGCGTACGTCATCTACACGAGCGGGTCCACGGGCCGGCCCAAGGGCGTGGCCGTGCCGCACCGGGCCGTCGTGCGCCTGGTGCGCGAGGGCGGATTCGCCGACCTGGGGCCGGACCACGTCTTTCTTCACCTCTCCACCCCGTCGTTCGACGCGGCCACGGTGGAGGTGTGGGGCCCCCTGCTCAACGGCGGCCGCGTCGCCGTGCATCCGCCCCACATGCCGTCGCCCGCGGAGCTGCGCGCGTTCATCCGCCGCCAGGGCGTGACGACGGCCTTTCTCACCACCGGCCTCTTTCACCTGGTGGCGGACGAGGCGCCCGACGCCCTGCACGGCGTGCGGCACCTGATGACGGGCGGCGACGTGACGTCCATCGCCCACGCGCGGCGCGTGGTACTGGCGAACCCGGGGACACGGGTGTCCATCGTCTACGGGCCCACGGAGAACACCACCTTCAGCACCTTTCACGACCTGTCCGCGGCGGACTGGGCGCGCGCGTCGCTCCCCATCGGCCGGCCCATCGCGGGGACGCGGGCGTACGTGCTGGACGCGGCGGGGACCCCCGCGCCCGTGGGCGTGCGGGGCGAGCTGCACGTGGGTGGCGAGGGGCTGGCGTGGGGATACCTGGGCCGTCCCGGGCTCACGGCCGAGCGGTTCGTGCCGGACCCCTTTGGCGCGCCCGGATCGCGCCTGTACCGCACGGGCGACCGCGCCCGCTGGCTGCCGGACGGCGCCCTGGAGTTCATGGGCCGCGCGGACCGGCAGGTAAAGATCCGCGGGTTCCGCATCGAGCCGGACGAGGTGGAGGCCGTGGCCGGCGCGCACCCCGGCGTGCGCGAGGCGGCCGTCGTGGTCCGCGGCGAGGGGGCCGACAAGCGGCTCGTGGCGTACGTGGTCCCCGCGGACGGGGCCGCGCCGACGGTGGCGGAGCTGCGGGCGTACGCGGCGGCGCACCTGCCGGCGTACATGGCGCCGTCCGCGTGGGTGGTGCTGGACGCCCTGCCGCTCACGCCCAGCGGCAAGGTGGACCGCCGCGCCCTGCCGGAGCCGGACGCGTCCGCGCTGGCCACGGCGCGGGTGGCGCCGCGCACGCCGGCCGAGGAGCTGGTGGCCGGCATCTGGGAGGGCGTGCTGGGCGTCCGTCCGGGTGTCACGGACAGCTTCTTCGATCTGGGCGGCCACTCGCTGCGGGCCACGCAGGTCGTCAGCCGCGTGGCGGACGCGTTCGGCGTGGACCTGCCGCTGCGCGCGCTCTTCGAGGCGCCCACGGTGGAGGGGCTGGCCGCGCGCGCCGTGGCCGCGAAGGCGGGCGGCACGGAGGCGGCGCCGCCGCTGGTGCCGCAGCCCCGCGACGCCGCCGTGCCGCTGTCGTTCGCGCAGCAGCGGTTCTGGTTCGTGGAGCAGATGGGGGCCGATGCCAACGCGTACATCATCCCCCTCGCCCTGCGGCTGCGGGGCGCGCTGGACGTGGATGCTCTCCGTCGCGCCCTGGATGGGCTGGTGGAACGGCACGAGGCGCTGCGGACGGTCTTCCGCCTGGAGGCCGACCAGCCCGTGCAGGTCGTCCTCCCCGCCGCGTCGATCGATCTGCCGCTGCACGACCTGTCGGACCTGGCGGAATCGGAGCGGGACGCCGAGGCGCTGCGGATCACGGACGCGGAGGTGCGTGCGCGCTTCGACCTGGCGCGCGGGCCCGTGTTCCGCGCGCGCGTCATCCGCCTGGCGGACGAGGAGCACGTCGTCCTCCTGTCCCTGCACCACATCGTGGGCGACGGGTGGTCGCTGGACGTGCTGCTGCGCGAGCTGGAGACGCTGTACGCCGCCGCCCGCGACGGGCGCGACGCCGACCTGCCGCCGCTCCCCGTGCAGTACGCGGACTACGCGCTGTGGCAGCGCAACCGCCTGCGGGGGCCGGCGCTGGAGCGCGAGCTGGCGCACTGGCGCGGCGTGCTGGACGGCGCGCCCACGCTGGACCTGCCCACGGACCGCCCGCGCCCCGCGGAGCAGACCTTTCGCGGCGGCTTCGTGGAGCTGTCGCTGGGCGCGGAGCTCAGCGAGCGGGTCGCGGAATTGGCCCGCGCGGGCGGTGCCACGCCGTACATGGCGCTGCTGGCCACCTTCGCGCTGCTGCTGCACCGCTGGAGCGGCGCGGAGGACGTCGTCGTCGGCAGCCCCATCGCCGGCCGCACGCCGCGCGAGACGGAGGGGCTGATCGGCGCGTTCGTCAACACGCTGGCGCTGCGCGTGGACCTCGGCGGCGATCCCACCTTCCACGAACTGATGGCGCGGGTGCGCGCCCTGGCCGTGGACGCGTACGCCCACCAGGAGGTGCCGTTCGAGCGGCTGGTGGAGGAGCTCAAGGTGGAGCGCTCCCTGTCGCGCCACCCGCTCTTTCAGGCCGTGTTCAGCATGGTGCCGGCGATGGCGCCGGGCGACCGCTTTGCCGGGCTGGAGCTGCGGGCCGGCGAACCGGACGTGGACACCACCAAGCTGGACCTGGTCCTGGCCCTGGGCGACGGGCCCGGCGGGCTGGAGGGTGGCATCCAGTACGCCAGCGACCTGTGGGACGAGGCGACGGCGCGGCGGATGGCGGAACACTTCCGCGCCCTCCTGTCGTCCGCCGTGGCGGACCCGGACGCGCGCGTCAGCACCCTGCCGTGGCTGTCGGACGCGGAGCGGGCGCTGCTGGAGCAGTGGAGCCACGCGGCGCACGACCACGACACGGCGCCCCTGCACCGGCAGGTGGAGGCGTGGGCCGCCCGCCAGCCGGAGGCGCTGGCCGTCTCCGGACCGGACGGCGCGCTGACGTTCGCGGAACTGGACGCGCGGGCCAATCGCCTGGCGCATCGCCTTGGCCGGATGGGCGTGGGACCGGAGTCGCGCGTGGGCGTGCTGCTGGAGCGCTCCGCCGCCCTCGTCGTCGCGCAGCTGGCGGTGATGAAGGCGGGGGGCGCCTACGTGCCCGTGGACCCCGCCATCCCCGCGGACCGCGCGGCGTACATCCTCCAGGCGTCCGGGGCCGTGCTCGTCGTCACGACGGCGGCGCTGGCGGGGCGGATGGGCGACGCGTCCGTCCCCGCGCTCGTGCTGGACGACGCGGCGGAGGCGGACGCGCTGGCGGCGGAATCCGCCCAATCGCCCGACGTCGAGGTTCATCCCGGGAACCTGGCGTACGTCATCTTTACCTCCGGGTCCACGGGGCGGCCCAAGGGCGTGGCCATCCCCCACGGGGGCGTGGCCAACACGGCCGGCTGGTTCCGGCGGGCCCACGCGCTCGTCCCCGGCGACCGCGCGGTGATGCACGGCGGGCCGGGGTTCGACATCACCCTCCTGGAGATCTGGAGCGCGCTTACGGGCGGCGCCGCCGTGCACGTGGCGCCGGAGGCCATCCGCACGGACGTGCCGGGGCTGCTGCGGTGGATGGACGCGGAGGGCATCACCCTCTGGGCCGCCACGGCGCCCATCGCCGAGGCGCTCATGGACGCCATGGACCGCGGGCTCACGCGCCCCCGCGCCCTGCGGATGCTCACGACGGGCGCCGAGGCCCTGCGCCGCCGCCCGCCGTCCTGGCTGCCCCTGCTGAACGTGTACGGCCCCACGGAGAACTCCGTGGCCAGCTCCGCCGGGATGGTGCCGTCCGAGGGCGCGGCGCTGCCGGACATCGGCGCGCCGCTGGACAACCAGCGCGCCTGGGTGCTGGACGCCGGGCTGCGCCGGGTGCCGCCGGGCGTTCCCGGCGAGCTGTACATGTCCGGCGTGGGCGTGGGCCGCGGCTACCTGGGCCGGCCGGGGCTCACGGCGGAGAAGTTCCTTCCCTGCCCGTACGATCCCGCGCCCGGCGCGCGGATGTACGCCACGGGCGACCGCGTGCGCTGGCTGCCCGGCGGCCGCCTGGAGTACATGGGCCGCGTGGACGACCAGGTAAAGCTGCGCGGATTCCGCATCGAGGTGGGCGAGATCGCCTCCGCGCTCCTTTCGCACCCGGAGGTCGCGCAGGCCGTCGTCGTCCTGCGGACGGGCGGGGGCGGACCGCGGCTGGTGGCGTACGTGGCGGGCACGGACGGCATCCCCGCGGCGGACGCGGGCGCGCTGCGCGAGCACCTGCGCACGCGGCTGCCGGACTACATGGTGCCGTCCGCGTTCGTGGCGCTTTCCGCGCTGCCGCTGAACTCCAGCGGCAAGGTGGACCGCCGCGCCCTGCCGGCCCCGCCGGACGACGGGGCGGAGTACGAGCCGCCGGCCACGGCGACGGAGACGGCGCTGGCGGAGCTCTGGGCGGAGCTGTTCCCGGGGCGGCGGATCGGCCGGGAGGACGGCTTTTTCGGGATGGGCGGGCACTCGCTGCTGGCCATGCAGCTCATCTCGCGGATGGTGCGCGCGTTCGGGGTGGAGATCCCCATCCGCACCCTGTTCGAGGCGCCGCGCCTGCGCGAGATGGCCGCGCGGATCGACGACGCCGTCCGCGTGACGTCGGGGCCGGAGGACGGCATCGAGCCGGCGGACCGCGGCGAGCCCCTGCCGCTTTCGTTCGCGCAGGAGCGGATGTGGTTCCTGGACCGGCTGCTGCCCGGCAGCGCCGTGTACGCCATGCCCCTGCACGTCCGGCTCACGGGCGCGCTGGACGTGGAGGCCCTGCGCCGCGCCCTGGAGGACCTGGTGCACCGGCACGAGGCCCTGCGGACGGTGTTCCCCGCGCGCGGCGGCCGCGCCGTGCAGGTGGTGACGCCGCCCGCCCGCTTCGACCTGCCCCTTCGCGACCTGTCGGATCTCGGTGCCGGGGCGGAGGCGGAGGCGGAGCGCCTGGCGGACGAGGAGGCCCGCGCGCCGTGGGACCTGGCGGCGGGGCCGCTGGTGCGCGCGCGGCTGCTGCGCGTGTCGGCGGACGGGTGGATGCTGCTGCTGACCGTTCACCACATCGTGGCGGACGGCTGGTCGCTGGACGTGCTGACGGACGAGCTGGCGAAGGCCTACGCCGCGCGCGCGGCCGGCGCGGAGCCGGCGCTGCCGCCCCTGGCCGTGCAGTACCCGGACTACGCCGCGTGGCAGCGCCGCCGGCTGAGCGGAGAGCGGCTGGACGCGCAGGTGGCGTGGTGGCGCCAGCGGCTGGCCGGCGCGCCCGTCGTGGAGGTGCCGGCGGACCGGCCGCGCCCCGCCACGCCCAGCTTCCGCGGCGACTGGGTGGGGGGGACCATCGGGCGCGAGACGGCGGACCGGGTGGAGGCGCTGGCCCACGCCGAGGGTGCGTCGCGCTTTCAGCTGCTGCTGGCGGCGTTCGCCATCCTCCTGCATCGCTGGTCCGGGCTGGACGACGTCGTCGTGGGCTCGCCCGTGGCGGGACGCGGCCGGGCGGAGACGGAGCGGATGGTGGGGCTGTTCGTCAACACGCTGGCCCTGCGGACAGACGTCTCCGGCGATCCCGACTTCCGTTCCGTCGTGCGGCGCGTCCGGGCGGCGACGCTGGAGGCGTACGCGCACCAGGAGGTGCCGTTCGAGCGCCTGGTGGAGGAGATGCGCCTGGAGCGGTCGCTCAGCCGCCATCCGCTCTTCCAGGTCTCGTTCTCCGTCCTGCCGCCGGCCGCGGAGCACCCGCGGCTGGCCGGGCTGAAGACGGAACCCGTCCCGTCCACCACCGGCACGGCCAAGTTCGACCTGGTCATGGAGGTGGAGCCCAACGCGGAGGGGCTGCGGGTGGGCGTGGCGTACGCCACGGACCTGTACGACGCCGCCACCGCCCGGCGGCTGATGGACGACTTCGCGGCGCTGGTGCAGGCGCTCGTCGCCGCGCCGGACGAGCGCATCTCGCGGCTGCCCACGTTCCTCTCCGACGCGGAGCGGGCGCGCGTCATCACGGAGTGGAGCGGCACGGACGCGCCCGTCGCGCCGCGGACCATGCACGCGCTGGTGGCGGAGCAGGCCGCGCGCACGCCGGACGCCGTCGCCCTTTCGATCGGCGGGCGGACGGTGACGTACGCGGAGATGGAGGCGCGCGCCAACCAGCTCGCGCATCGGCTGATCGCGGCCGGCGTGGGGCCGGAGACGATCGTCGGACTCGTGGCGGAGCGCGCGCCGGAGACGGTCATCCACACGCTCGCGGTGCTCAAGGCCGGCGGCGCGTACCTGCCGCTGGATGCCGCGTATCCGGCGGATCGGCTTCGCTACATGCTCGCGGATTCCCGCGCCGCGCTGATCGTGGCGCCGGGCGGTCTGCCGGCGGGGTTGGCGGATGCGGATCTGCCCCCCGTCGTGGACCTGCGCGCGGAGGCGGATGCCATCGCCGCGCAGCCGACGACCCCGCCGGCGCGCCGCGCGGACGTGGAGAACGTCGCCTACGTCATCTACACCTCCGGATCGACGGGCCGGCCCAAGGGCGTGGCCGTGACGCACCGGGGCGTGGCGAACATGAGCGCGTGGCAGCACGGGCGGACGGGGCTGCGCGCGGGCGACCGCGTGCTGCAGTTCGCGTCCTACTCCTTTGACGCGGCCGTGGCGGACGTGTTCCCCGGCCTGGCCGCGGGCGCCACGCTCGTCTTTACGCCCCGCGAGGCGCTGATGCCCGGCGCCGCGCTGGCGGACACGCTGCGCCGCGAGCGCATCACCTTCGCCACCATCCCGCCGTCCGCGCTGGCGGTGACGGACGCGGCGGGCCTCCCCGAGCTGCGCGTCGTGCTCAGCGCGGGCGAGGCGCTGCCGCCGGCCGTCGCCGCGCGGTGGGCGGCCGCCGTGGAGCTGCACAACGGGTACGGTCCCACGGAAACCACCGTCTCCGCCGCCAGCGCGCGGGTGGACGCGGCGGATCCGACCATCGTCATCGGCCGGCCCATCGAGAACGCGCGCGTCTACGTGCTGGACGCGGCGCTCCGTCCCGTGCCCGTCGGCGCGCCGGGCGAGCTGTGCGTGGGCGGCGTGGGCATCGCGCGCGGCTACCTCCATCGCCCGTCGCTGACGGCGGAGCGGTTCGTCCCGGACCCGTTCGGCGCGGCGGGCGCGCGGCTGTACCGCACGGGCGACCGCGTGCGGTGGACGTCCGGCGGCGTGCTGGAGTTCCTGGGCCGCGCGGACGAGCAGGTCAAGGTGCGCGGCTTCCGCATCGAGCCCGGCGAGATCGCCGCGCGACTGGGCGAGGTGGATGGCGTGCGCGACGCGCTCGTCCTCGTCCGCCCGGACCCCCGCGGCGACGCGCGGCTGGTGGCGTACGTGGCCGCGCCGGACCGCGCGCCTTCGACCACGGAGCTGCGCGATCACCTGCGGCGCGTCCTTCCCGACTACATGGTCCCCCAGGCGTACGTGGTGATGGACGCGTTCCCGCAGACCCCGAACGGAAAGACGGACCGCGCCGCGCTGCCGGCGCCGGCGGACCCGTCCGCCTCTCCGTCGGCGGCGCCGCAGGGGGAGCTGGAGGTGGCCATCGCGGCCGTGTGGCGCGAGGTGCTCAACCTCCCGTCCGTGGGCGTGAACGACAGCTTCTTCGAGATCGGCGGGCACTCGCTGCTCGTGGCGCAGCTGCAGGACCGGCTGCGGAATGCCATCGGCCGCGAGGTGTCGATGGTGGACCTGTTCCAGTACCCGACGGTCAGCGCCCTGGCCGCGCAGTTGGACGCGGAGTCCCGCGCGTTGGCGCAGGCGGACGGCGGGCGCGAGGGCGGGGCGGAGAAGCCGGCGGGGACGGGTCGTGGTGCCGCGCGGCGCGAGCTGCTCAAGCGCGGGCGGAGGTAGCCCATGTCGGAGACGATGACCAGGAGCGGCGTCCGCGAGGACGGGGCGCCGATGCAGGCAGAGGATGAGATCGCCGAAGACCACGCACCGCGCGCACGGGTGACTGACACCATCATGAGCTGGCCGCTGCTTCCGCCCATCGGGGCGCCCATCGACAACGTGCGGCTGTACGTGCTGAACGAGCGCATGCAGCCGGCGCCCCTGGGCGTCTTTGGCGAGCTGTACGCGGGCGGCGCGGCGCTGGGCCGCGGCTACCTGGGCCGCCCCGGCCTGACGGCCGAGAAGTTCGTCCCCGATCCGTTCACGCCCGGCGAGCGCCTGTACCGCACGGGCGACCGCGCCCGCTGGCTGCGCACGGGCGAGCTGGAGTACGGCGGCCGCACGGACCTGCAGGTCAAGATCCGCGGCTTTCGCATCGAGCCGGGCGAGGTGGAGGCCGCCGTCGGCACGCATCCGCGGGTGCGCGAGGCCGCCGTGGCCGTGCGCGGCGAGGGCGCGGACAAGCGCCTGGTGGCCTACGTGGTCCCCGTGGACGGCGCGGTATCCACCGACGCGCTGCGGGCGCACGTGGCGGGGCAGCTGCCGGACTACATGGTCCCGTCCGCCTGGGTGACGCTGGAGCAGATGCCGCTGACGCCCAGCGGCAAGGTGGACCGCCGCGCCCTGCCGGAGCCGGACGTGTCCGCCCTGGCCGCCGCGCGCGTGGCGCCGCGCACGCCGGCGGAGGAGATCGTCGCCGGCATCTGGGAGGGCGTGCTGGGCGTCCGTCCCGGCGCCACGGACAGCTTCTTCGACCTGGGCGGCCACTCGCTGCGGGCCACGCAGGTCGTCTCCCGCGTGCGCGACGCGTTCGGCGTGGACCTGCCCCTGCGCGCGCTCTTCGAGGCGCCGACGGTGGAAGGGCTGGCCGCGCGCGCCGTGGCCGCGAAGGCGGGCGGGACGGAAGTGCCGCCGCCGCTGGTGCCGCAGCCGCGCGAGGGGAGCGTGCCGCTGTCGTTCGCGCAGCAGCGGTTCTGGTTCGTGGAGCAGATGGGGCCCGGCGCCAACGCGTACATCATCCCCGTGGCCCTGCGGATGAGCGGCCCGCTGGACGTGGACGCCTTTCACCGCGCGCTGGACGGGCTGGTGGCGCGGCACGAGGCGCTGCGGACCGTCTTTCGGCTCGAAGGCGACCAGCCCGTGCAGGTCATCCTCCCCGTCGCGTCCATGGACCTGCCGCTGCACGACCTGTCGCGGCTGGGGGAGGACGAGAAGGAGGCGGAGGCGCGGCGGATCACGGACGGGGAGGTGCGCCAGCGCTTCGACCTGGCCAACGGGCCCGTCTTCCGCGCGCGCATCATCCGCCTGGCGGACGAGGACCACGTCGTCCTCCTCTCGCTGCACCACATCGTGGCCGACGCGTGGTCGCTGGGCGTGCTGTTCCGCGAGCTGGAGGCGCTGTACGCCGCCGCCCGCGACGGGCGCGACGCCGACCTGCCGCCCCTCCCCGTGCAGTACGCGGACTACGCCCTGTGGCAGCGCGGCCGCATGCGGGGCGAGGCGCTGGAGCGCGAGCTGGCGCACTGGCGCGGCCTGCTGGACGGCGCGCCCACGCTGGACCTGCCCACGGACCGCCCCCGCCCCGCGGAGCAGACCTTCCGCGGCGGCTTTGTGCCCCTGTCGCTGGGCGCGGAGCTCAGCGCGGCGGTGACGGCGCTGGCCCGCGCGGGCGGCGCCACGGAGTACATGACGCTGCTGGCCGGGTACGCCCTGCTGCTGCACCGCTGGAGCGGCGCGGACGACGTCGTCATCGGCAGCCCCATCGCGGGGCGCACGCCGCGCGAGACGGAAGGGCTCATCGGGGCGTTTCTCAACACGCTGGCCCTGCGCATCGACCTGTCCGGTGACCCGTCGTTCCGCCAGCTGCTGGCCCGCGTGCGTTCGGTCGCCGTGGACGCGTACGCGCACCAGGAGGTGCCGTTCGAGCGGCTGGTGGAGGAGCTCAAGGTGGAGCGCAGCCTGGCGCGCCACCCGCTCTTCCAGGCCGTGTTCAGCATGGTGCCGGGCGCGGCGGCCGGCGCGAGCTTCGCCGGGCTGGAGCTGCAGGCGGGCGAGCCGGACGTGGACACCACCAAGCTGGACCTGACGCTGGCCCTGGGCGAGGGGCCGGGCGGCCTGGCGGGCGGGTTCCAGTACGCGTCGGACTTGTGGGACGAGGCGACGGTGCGGCAGATGACGGAGCACCTGCGCGCCCTCCTGGCCTCCGCCGTGGCCCGGCCGGACGCGCCCGTCAGCACCCTGCCGTGGCTGTCCGATTCGGAGCGGACCCGGGTGACGGAGACGTGGAGCCACGCGGCGCACGACCACGACACGGCGCCCCTTCACCGCCAAGTGGAGGCGTGGGCCGCCCGCCAGCCGGAGGCGCCCGCCGTCGCGGGTCCCGACGGCACGCTGACGTACGGACAGCTGGATGCCCTGGCCAATCGCCTCGCCCACCGCCTGCGCCGCATGGGTGTGGGGCCGGACGCGCGCGTGGGCGTGCTGCTGGAGCGCTCCGCGGCCCTCGTCGTGGCCGAGCTGGCCGTGCTCAAGGCCGGCGGCGCGTACGTCCCCGTGGACCCGGCCATTCCCGCGGACCGCGCGGCGTACGTCCTGGAGGCGTCCGGCGCCGCGGCCGTCCTTACCAGCGGGGCGCTGGCGGGGCGGCTGGAGGGCACCCCTGTCCCCGTGCTGGTGCTGGAGGCCGAGACGGCCGCGCTGGCGGCGGAATCCGCCGAATCGCCCGGGGTGGACGTGCATCCCGAGAACCTGGCGTACGTCGTCTTCACCTCGGGCTCCACGGGGACGCCCAAGGGCGTGGCCGTGCGGCACGCGGGCGTATCGAACACCGTGGGCTGGTTCCGGCGCTCGCACGAGGTGGCGTCGGGCGACCGCACGGTGATGCACAGCGGGCCGGGCTTCGACGTCACCGTCCTGGAGATCTGGGGCCCGCTCACGGGCGGCGCCGCCGTGCACGTGGCGCCGGACGGCATCCGCACGGACGTGCCGGAGCTGCTGCGGTGGATGGACACGGAGGGCATCTCCCTGTGGACGGCCACGGCGCCCATGGCCGAGGCGCTCATGGACGCCATGGACCGCGGCATGACGCGTCCCCGCGCCCTGCGGATGCTCACGACGGGCGCCGAGGCCCTGCGCCGCCGCCCGCCCTCCTGGCTGCGCCTGCTGAACGTCTACGGCCCCACGGAGAACTCCGTGGCCAGCTCCGCCGGCCTGGTGCCGTCCGAGGGCGCCGCCCTGCCGGACATCGGCACGCCGCTGGACAACCAGCGCGCGTTCGTGCTGGACGCGCGCCTGCGCCCCGTGCCGCCCGGCGTGCCCGGCGAGCTGTACGTCTCCGGCGTGGGCGTGGGCCGCGGCTACCTGGGCAAGCCGGGGCTCACGGCGGAGAAGTTCCTCCCCTGCCCGTACGACCCCGCGCCCGGCGCGCGGATGTACGCCACGGGCGACCGCGTGCGCTGGCTCCCCGGGGGCCGGCTGGAGTACCTGGGCCGCGCGGACGACCAGGTAAAGCTGCGGGGCTTCCGCATCGAGGTGGGCGAGATCGCCTCCGCGCTGCTGGCGCACCCGGAGGTCGCCCAGGCCGCCGTCGTCCTGCGGACGGACGCCGGCGGGCCGCGGCTGGTCGCCTACGTGGCGGGGACGGACGGCGTGCCGGGCGCGGACGCGGACGCCCTGCGCGAGCACCTGCGGACGCGGCTGCCGGACTACATGGTGCCGTCCGTCTTCGTGGCCCTCCCCGCGCTGCCGCTCAACTCCAGCGGCAAGGTGGACCGCCGCGCCCTCCCCGCGCCGCCGGCCGCGCCGGCGGACGGGGCGGACTACGAGCCGCCCGCCACGGAGACGGAAGAGGCGCTGGCCGAGCTGTGGGCGGAGCTGTTCCCGGGGCGGAAGATCGGCCGGGAGGACAGCTTCTTCGAGATCGGCGGGCACTCGCTCCTGGCCATGCAGCTCATCTCGCGGATGGTGCGCGCGTTCGACGTGGAGATCCCCATCCGCACCATCTTCGAGGCGCCCCGCCTGCGCGAGATGGCCGAGCGCCTGGAGGATGCCATCCTGGCCACGCTGGACGTGGAGATGGCCGACGACGGCATCGAGCCGGTGGACCGGGGCGAGCCCCTGCCGCTTTCGTTCGCGCAGGAGCGGATGTGGTTCCTGGACCGGCTGCTTCCCGGCAACGCCGTCTACGCCATGCCCCTGCGCGTCCGGCTCACGGGCGCCCTGGACGCCGAGGCGCTGCGCCGCGCCATGCAGGACCTGGTGCACCGGCACGAGGCCCTGCGGACCGTGTTCCCGGACCGGGGTGGCCGCGCCGTGCAGGTGGTGACGCCGCCCGCGCGCTTCGACCTGCCCCTGCGCGACCTCACGGAACTGGGCGCGGGCGCGGAGGACGAGGCGGACCGCGTGTCGGACGAGGAGGCGCGCGCGCCCTTCGACCTGGCGGCGGGGCCGCTCGTCCGCGGCCGGCTGCTGCGGCTCAAGGCGGACGAGTGGATGCTGCTGCTGACGTTCCACCACGTCGTGGCGGACGGGTGGTCGCTGGACATCCTGACGGACGAGCTGGCGAAGACGTACAACGCGCGCGTGAGCGGGGCCGATCCCGCGCTGCCGCCGCTGGCCGTGCAG
>NZ_DASURI010000455.1:0-5829 GCF_036280135.1 Longimicrobium sp. | reverse complement strand
CTGGTGTACCCATGACCCGGCTTCTTCGCCTTTCCCTCGCCGCGTTCGCCCTGGCCCTGGCGGCCGGCGCCTGCGACACCCCCTCCGGCTCCGACGTGGGGCCGGCCGCGCGGCTGGACGTGCTGTCCGGCGACACGCAGCAGGACACGGTGGGCCAGCAGCTGCCCCAGCCCCTCGTCATCCGCGTGACGGACGAGCGCGGGCACCCCGTGCGCGACCAGCTGGTAGACTTTCGCGTCGTCAGCGGCGGGGGCAGCGTGTTCGCCGGCACGGCGCTGACCAACCAGGACGGCGAGGTGCGCGAGCGGTGGACGCTGGGCACCTCCGCGGCCGACAGCCAGCGGGTGGAGGCCCGCGCCGTGGACCCCGAGACGGGGCAGGCGCTCGTCTTCGGCGTCTTTCGCGCCACGGCCGTGCCCGACGCGCCCGCCACCCTGTTTCGCGAGCCGGCGGCCGTCTTTGGCGGCGCGGGACAGCCGTTGGCGGATTCGCTCCAGGTCCGCGTCCAGGACCGGCACGGCAACCCCGTCCCGGGCGTGACGGTGGCGTGGGGCGCGCAAGACGGGGGCAGCGTCTCCCCCGCGACGTCCACGACCAGCGCGTCCGGCTGGGCGCGCACGGGGTGGACCCTGGGCCCCGCGCTGGGCGACCAAGCGGCGCAGGCGTCCGTGGCGGGGCTCGCGCCGGTGGCCTTCGCGGCGACGGCTACGCCGGGGCCGCCCATGGGCATCCGCATCGATCCGCGCGAGATCCGCTTCAACTACCTGGGGCAGACGCAGCGGATCACCGTCGGCTCGTTCGACGCGCTGGGGCACCCCACGGGCCCCGTGCAGGCCCAGGTGATGAGCCTGGCCGGCAACCACGTGAGCGTCGACGGCTCCACCACGCCGGCCCGGGCCATCGCCGTGACGAACGGGACGGCGAGGATCGTGGCCACGTACGGCGGGGCGGCGGACACCATCGAGGCCGTCGTGCAGCAGCAGCCCGCCCGCGTGAACGTGGGTCCGGACTCGGCGTTCCTGCTGGTGGGCGAGCAGGTGCAGCTGGGCGCCACCGTGCGCGACACGGGCAATTACCTGATCCACGACGCCCCCGTGGCCTACGCCAGCAACGACCCGAGTGTCGCCACGGTGGACGCCTCGGGGCTGGCGCGCGCCGTGGCGGCCGGCACGGCCCTGGTGACGGCCACGTCGGGCACGGCGGGGGAACCGTCAACGCTGGAGGTGTTCAACGGCTTCAGCGCGCAGACGGTGCAGGCGGGTCCGCAGGTGAGCTGCGCGGTGGCCGCGGGCGGCGCCGCGTACTGCTGGGGCAGCAACAGCTACGGCATGGCGGGCACGGGCGGGGGCCAGGTGCAGCGCCTGCCCGCCCCGGTGGCGGGCGGGCTGTCGTTCGTGGAGCTGCAGACGGCCAACTCCGCCGGCGGCACCACCTGCGGGCTCGCCACGGGCGGGGCCGCGTACTGCTGGGGCAACGGCAACGCGCTGGGCAACGGCTCGTGGGAGAACCGCGCCGTGCCCGTGCCCGTGTCCGGCGGCCACAGCTTCGTCAAGCTGGCCGTGGCCGCGCAGGCGGCGTGCGGGCTGACGTCCGCGGGCGAGGCGTGGTGCTGGGGCAACGGCCGCTACGGCCTGCTGGGCAACGGCGACACGGCCAGCAGCGCCGTGCCCGTGAAGGTGGCGTCCAGCCTCGCCTTCATGGACCTGGCGATGGGGGGCCGGCACGCCTGTGCGCTGTCCGCGGCGGACGGCACGGCGCACTGCTGGGGATACAACCCGGCCGGGTCGCCGGGCGTCCCCGGGAGCGACACGACCTGCGCCGACCCCGTCCTTCCCACCTGCAGCACGACGCCCGTGCCCGCCGGCGGGGGCATGCGCTTCGTGCAGATCGTCGCGGGGTTCGACTTCACCTGCGGGCTGGCCAGCGGCGGAATGGCGTACTGCCTGCAGCCGGGCGGCCCCGTGGCCGTGCCGGGAGGCGGGGTGTTCGCCTCGCTCAGCGCCGGGTTCCAGCACGTCTGCGCCCGCACGCCCGACGGCGAGGCCTGGTGCTGGGGCTCCAGCGGCTACGGCGCGACGGGCGTGGAGCATGCCACCGACACGCCCGCGCGCGCGGCGCCCGCGCTCACCTTCACGGCCCTGGACACGGGCGCGTACCACACGTGCGGCGTGGCCACGGACGGCGGGGTCTACTGTTGGGGCACGGGGATCGACGGGTCGCTGGGCGACGGGTGGATCACCTCCGGCCACACGGCGCCCGTGCGGGTTCGCACGCGGTAGCATCCGCTGATTCGGCGGATGACGGAAACCGGCCCCGGGCGCGACTGCCGGGGCCGGTTTCATCATCCACCGTGTTTTCACGGGGAGCCGCGGAGAGGAACGGGAGCCGCGGAGGGAGGTCGCCGTTTCTCCGCGGCTCTCCCTTGTCCTCCGCGGCTCCGCGTCAAAAGACTGTGATCCTGCCCCTCGAACCCGATCCTCCACCAGGACATCACGGGACGACCAGGAAGCCGCTCACCTGGCGGACGTGCATGCCGGCCTGCTGGGCGGTCGAGTCGTTCGGGTTCGCCCCGGCCACCCGCACCCGCGTCAGCAGCACCTGCCCGCGGACGGCGCCCGACGCGTCGCGCAGGTCCGTCAGCGCCTCCGAGGCCGGCATCCGCTCCCCGGTCCGCCGCACCTCCACGAGCCCGCATCCATCCGGCAGCGACCGCGCCCGCGCCACGTAGCGCGAAAGGTCCGCCTCCGCGCTCCATCCATCCGTCGTCACCCGCACCCGGTCGCCCCGCAGCGAGGCTTGCAGCGTGGGGGTGAGCACGGCGTCCGTCGCCGCCGACTCCAGCAGCTCCAGCTGCACCATCGTTCCGCCGATCAGCCCCGGCACGCCGTTGCCCCACTCCAGGTACGACTCCACCTCTTCGTCCGGGCGGCAGCCGCGGCGCAGGCCCAGCTGCTCCACCAGGTCCCACACGCCGCGCGTGCTGTCCGGCACGGCGGGGATCACGGCCTGCAGCGCGCCCACGCCGTGCGCGCTCACCAGGTACTGCGCGAGGGAGCCGATGCGGCGAAACGCGGCGGAATCCACCACCACGCTGTCCGCCGGCAGCCGGCGCGGGTCCACCCCCGCCCGGCGAAGCTCCGCCCGCAGCCGCGACGCCTGGTCCCGGCGCGACACGGCGGACGCGCTCCACGGGCCGATGGCGGACAGGAGGAGCACGGCCGCGAGCACGGCCGGCACGGTGCCCTGCAGGGGCCGTCCCCGGCGCGCCAGGCGGATCGTCCCCAGCACGGCCACGACGCCGATGGCGACGACGACGGCCACGCGCGCGTAGCGGAACTCCGTCCACCCGTACTCGTCCACCCGCGCACCCAGCGCCCACAGCGCGAGCGGGACCAGGGGAAGCAGCAGCACGGGCATCACGCGGACCAGCAGGGACACGCCGCGGTGCTCGTCGTCGTCGTGCACGGGCTCCAGGAACACGGCGCCCAGCAGGCCAAGGATCCCCGCGGCGATCACCAGTGGCGAAAAGCGGTTGCGCGGCAGGTCGCCCGTGGCGATCACCTTGAGGGCGTACGCGTACAGGATGCCCAGGTAGATCACGAGCACGGGCGCGTACAGCCATCGCCCCAGCCGGCTTACGCCCTCCGGCACCCCGGCCGGCGGCGGCGCGTCGAGCCGTTCGATGCCACCCACGAAGATCCACGGCGCAAAGGCGAAGAAGACGGCGCCCGCCAGGTCCACGTACAGGTGCTCCGGCCTGCGCAGCTCGAACAGGGAGACGACGGCGCTCGCGGCCCCGGCCAGCACCGCGTACAGCGCGACGGCGTACAGGCCGATGCCCACCAGCCGCAGCGCCAGCCGCCAGCCGAACGCCCAGCCGCGCCGCCGGTCGCGCGCGCGCCAGGGGATGCCCGGCGTCATTCCCGGCAGCAGCACGGCGGCGGAGAACAGCAGCATCCAGCGCCAGCCGTCCGCATCACGCTTCTCGTGCATGAGCCACAGGCCGAACGCCGCGCACGCCGCGAGGACGGCCGCCGTCCCGGCCCAGCGCGCCCCGGGGCGAAGGACGCCGCGCGCCGCCAGCACACTCAGGGACAGGACGAGGGGGAACGCGAGCGCCACGGAGGCGGCCACGCGCAGCCACTCGTCCTCCGTGAAGCCCTTGTTCCGGACCTGGATGGAGAGCGTGACGGCCAGCAGCACGCCCAGCGCCACCTCCACGGGGGCGGTGCGAAAGGCCCCGCGCGCGTCGGCGGCGTACGCGCGCAGGGTGCGGGTCAGGGGATTGGGCACGGTGGACCGGGGCCGGGCGATGCAGGGGCAAAAGCGGCGGACGGAGGGAATCGGCGTCCGCGAGCGTCCGTGCGCAAGGACACCCGCTGCGGCTGCAGCCCCATCGGCCCCGGGCGCGCCCGGCACGCGTGGGGACGGGCGCGGCTCCATGTGTCATGAAACGAATGGGATCGACCCGTGGAGAGACGCTCCCTCCGCGCATGTACCCTTATTCGCATCTTCACAGTGTGTCCCGTTGGTATCGACCCGTCTCGCCCCTGTGCGGACACGTCCGGCATCTGTAACTTCCTGGTGTGCCAGTACCTGTGCTCACCCCTCGTTTCCTCTCCCACGGCAACGTTCGATGACCCGCACCGGGCTTTCCCCCCTTGTCCTTGCCGCCGCGCTGCTGGCCCTTGCCGGTTGCGGCGACGGCGTGACCGTGGATCCCGGGCCTGAGTACCCGGCGCGCGGAGCGGCCGTTTCCGGCGACCTGCAGCGCGACACGGTCACCGACGAGCTCCCCGCGGCCCTGGTGGTGCGCGTGACGGACCAGGGCGGCGACCCGCTCCCCGGACAGACGGTCACCTGGTCCGTCACGGCGGGCGGGGGCACCCTCTTCGCCGCCACGTCGCAGACCAACGCCGCGGGTGAGGCCAGCAACCGCTGGACGCTGGGCACGGTGGCCGGCGACACCCAGCGCGTGGAAGCCCGGATGGTGGACCCGGGGAGCGGCGCCCCCGTCGTCCTGGCCACCTTTCGCGCCACGGGCTTGGCGGACGTGCCCGCCGCCGTCGCCGCGCGGGCGCCGGCCGCGCGCGCGGGGAGCGCCGGGCAGGCCGTGGCCGACTCGCTGGAAGCCCTGGTGACGGACGCGCACGGCAACCCGGTCGCGGGCGCCCCCGTGGTGTGGACGGTCCCCGCCGGCGGCGGCTCCGTCTCCCCCGGCACCACCACGACGGGGGCGGACGGCGTGGCCCGGACGCAGTGGACGCTGGGGCTGGACCTGGGCGCGCAGCAGACGGCCGAGGCGGCCATCAGCCCCGCCGTGCGGGCCACGTTCACGGCCACGGCGGGGCTGCCCGTGGCCGCGACGCTCGCAAAGGTCTCGGGCGACGCGCAGAACGGCACGGTGGGCACCGCCCCGGCGCAGCCGCTGACGGTGGAGCTGCGCACGTCGCTGGGCCAGCCCATCGCGGGGGCGCAGGTCACGTGGACGGCGGCCGCGTTCTCCGGCACGGTCACCCCGCCCGTCTCGGTGACGGGCGCGGACGGGCGCGCATCCACCACCTGGACCCTGTTCACCCGGCCCGGGATGCAGCAGGTGACGGCGCGGGTGCAGGGCGCCGCCGACGCCGTGTTCACCGCCACGGCGGCCCCCGGTCCGGCCGCGAGCGTGACCGTCGTCCCGGGAACGCTGGCCCTGACGGCGCTGGGCGACACGGCGCGACTGGCGGCCACCGCGCTGGACGAATACGGCAACGGGGCGGTGGAGCCGCTGCAGTGGATCAGCCGCGACCCGGCCGTGGCCACCGTGGACGCGGCCGGGCTGGTGAC
>NZ_DASURI010000454.1:0-3481 GCF_036280135.1 Longimicrobium sp. | reverse complement strand
AGGAGATGCTCGTGGACCCCGACCAGCTCAAGGTGCGCTACTTGGACGTGGACGTGGCCGACGACCTGTTCCTGCTGCGCGAGGACCGGCACGTCGTCATCCCCATCGAGGCCGTGGAGCTGCGCGAGCGCGGCGAGGACGTGTGGGTGCACGGGCTCACGGCGCAGCAGGCGGCCATGCTTCCCGCGTACATGGGCGGCCCCGTGGACCCGCTCGTGGAGATGCGCGTCCGCGAGGCGTTCGCCGGCGCCGCCGCGTCCGCCCGCGACCCACGCCTGGATGCCGCGCCCGTGCCGCCCCCGCTCGCCGCCGGCCCCGTGGCGGGCTCCGCGGACGAGACGGTGCTGGATGCGCCTCCGCCGGACGGAACGCCGCTGGACGCGCCGCCCCCGCTGGAGTATGGCGGCGACATGCCTCCGCCCCTTCCGCCGGGCGCGCACGCGCGAGAGTAGCAGACAAATCGCGGCGCCGGATCATCCTCCGGCGCCGCGGCTCTTTGCCGAGGACAATCAGGGATATGCGACGGATCGCACCTCGTCCGCATGGACGAGCAAATCGTGCTTTACCTGCCGGTGCGACAGCGTGACCAGAATCACCTGGACACCTTCACGGCGCCCGAACTTCATGGCTGGGACGAAATCGCTGTCCGCAGTGACGAGGATGATGCGGTCGACGATCTGCCGACTGGCCAGCCAGGCGACATCCAGCCCGATCTTCATGTCGACACGCTTCTGCTTCAGATCAGGAGCGAAGTCGCTACCCTGCAAAGGCCTACCCGTCCTCGTGATCTCCTCGGCCGACCGCTTCTTGATGACCCAGCCATCGAAGGAGAGCTCCCCTGCGCGAAAGGCCACGTTGTCCGTGAGCGAGAGTTCGCGAAGAAGATTGTTCATCCCGATGTAGGTCGGAGTCGCCGCGAAATCGATCCGCTGCTTCGTCAGTGGATGAGTTTGTACCTCGCCGTACGGAGTACAGTGATAGCAGTAGATGCGGAAGAGCTCTTCCTCTGTTGGGTTGATGCAGCGCTCGGCAAACTCCCGGATCTCCGCGGCTGTTGCCGCACGATTCCCGAGCAGAGCGTAGAGCTTGTGCAGTACGAACCCCAGATCGAGCAGGACCGCTGTCTTCTTCATATGGAGTGAAGAGGTTCGCGGGAATGAGAAAGGCCCCTCTCCCGTATGACTGACTCGGAGAGGGGCCTTCTATTGATGCCGGCCTACCGGCGTTCGGATGCGGAAAATCTATGTTGATCTCACCACCTTGTCAACACATTCTCACAGAGTTGACAAAGTGGCGAAACTCAATCACGCCGTCCGGTGCACCTGGGTGGCACTGGCCTGGTCCGTGGGCTTGATGATGATCTCGTCGATGTTCACGTGCGGGGGGCGCGTAGCCACCCACAGCACCGTGTCGGCGATGTCGGCCGGCGTAAGGGGCGTCATGTTGCGGTAGACGCTGTCCGCGCGCGCCTGGTCGCCGCGAAAGCGCACCACGCTGAACTCCGTCTCCACCATCCCGGGATCCACCGTGCTCACGCGCACGCCGGTGCCCAGCAGGTCCATCCGCAACCCCCTGGTGATGGCGCCCACGGCGTGCTTGGTGGCGCAGTACACGGCACCGCCGGGATACACCTCGTGCCCGGCCACGGAGCCCAGATTGATGACGTGCCCGCGGCCCCGCTCCACCATGCCCGGCGTGAGGGCGCGCGTGGCGTAAAGCAGGCCGTTGACGTTCGTCTGTACCACCTCGTCCCACTCGGCGGGGTCGCCGGCCTGCACCTTTTCCGTGCCGCGCGCCAGCCCCGCGTTGTTCACCAGCACGTCGATGGCGGCCCACTCCGCCGGCAGCCCGCCGAGGGTGGCGAGCATGGCCTCGCGATCGCGCACGTCCAGCGCCAGCAGGTGCGCCTCCGTGCCGTGCGCCTGCGCCAGCTCGGCCGCGAGGGCTTCCAGCCGCTCGCGGCGGCGTGCGGTGAGCACCAGCCGCGCGCCGGCCTGGGCGAACGCCCGCGCGCACGCCTCGCCGATGCCCGCGCTGGCCCCGGTGATGAGGACCGTTCCCGTGAATCTCATGTCGATGGATGACGCTGTCGTGGTTGCGGATTCCGTTCGCGCGGCAAGATACGGCGCGCGCGGCGGGGAATCCAATCCAGATGGCAGATGCGGGGCGCGCCGTACAGGCACGCCCCGCATCGTGTGTCGCGGATCCAGCCGACGGATCAGTCCGGCGTGGTGTTGCCGCCGGCGACGATCTGCACGCCGCTGGCGGGAACAAGCAGGAAGTACGGCTGTCCCTGCGCCGTCTGGCGCGCCTCGGCGTCCACGTCCTGCGGGACCTGCGACGCCTCGGAGCCGCGCATGACCCGCGCATTGCTGAGGGTCACGCGCTGGCCGGGGTCGATGTCCTTGACCTGCTCCATGGGCTCGGCGAGGATGGCGAACACGCGCTGGCCGTTCTCCTCGATCCAGAACCCGCGGTCCGACGGCGTCTCGGGCACGATGCCGCTGCCGCCCGTCGTCTGCCCCGCGTTGGTGCCCGCCAGCACCGTGCCGATCCACCCCGCCCCGGCCGCGCCCGCGGCTCCGGCGGCGCCCGTGGCAGCCATCCCGGTGGTGTCCGTGGCGGGCATGGGCGCGGCTCCGGCGGCAGTAGCGGCCGGGGCGGTGGTCGTGTCCGTCACGGGCGCCGCGTCGTCGTCGCCGCAGCTGCGCATCAGCAGGAACGCGAGGAGAGCGAGCACCAGCAGGGCCAGCACCCACGGCAACGGGCTTTTCTTTTTCCGTTCGATGTCGATGTCCGCCATGCGTCCCCTCCCGTGACTGTTTTCGCGCCGCGACCGCCCCTGCGAGCCGCGGGGCGCGGCGGGGAGGCAATTTCCGTGCTCTGTAGAAGCTTCGTCCAGCCCAGATGTTTCTGCTACCGGCCTTTGGTCTTCAGGCCACCGCTTCAGGATGAGAGCTGGAGGTAGTCCCTGAGGAACTGACGCGGAGTAACGATGGGAATGCCCCGATAGTTCCCGAGAACGAGAAGATCATCGTCACTCGTGATGAGAACATCCACGTCGGCCTCGAGAAGGCAGGCCAGGATAATCTCGTCTTTCGGATCACGGATGGAGGCATCCCTCACATCCGCGACGCCAGGAACGACCGTCGCCAGGGAGAGCAGGAGCGACAGTAATTCCTCCACGTCCTCATCGCGGACTGGATACCGTCTTCGAATGCGGGAATACGTCATCGTGGTGCGAACTTCCTCCACGATGGCGGGAGAGGTTACGATCTGAAACAGTTGTGCCCGCCAGGCGTCCAGAACCTGAGCGGGCACTCCCTGCTTCTTGAGCAGGCTGCTGATGAAGACGGAGGTGTCAACGACGGCGTTCAACGCTCCTCATCCTCGCGTATTCGACTGCCTCGGCGATATCCGCATCAATCTCGTCCTCGGGGTAGTCCGGGACGGAGTTGCGGATCTTGTCGACGATGGCGAA
>NZ_DASURI010000453.1:0-10749 GCF_036280135.1 Longimicrobium sp. | reverse complement strand
CCGTGCGCGAAGGAAGGCTTCATCCGCGGGCGAGGGCCCCCACCCCCCGGCCCCCTGCCCCCGCTTCGCGGGGGAGGGGGAGAACTGCATCAAAGACGCGGCGTTCCACGCGGAACACGGTGCTGGTCAAGATCGCGGTCGCTGGATCTACGCCGCACCCGCGATCCTCGCCCGGTCCACCTCCCTCCCCCACGCAGTTTGTGGGGGAGGGTCGGGGAGGGGGGCGCCCGCCCTTCGCCGAGCGTCAGCCATCCGATCGAGATCCGTCCCGCCGTCTGTCCGCGCGCTTCTGCCTCTACCGGTCTCGCGGAATCCGGTCGTGCCTTTCCTACCGCGCCGCGGGGCCCACGGCACGCAGGCGGCGGCTGTCGTCCGTCACGGAGTCGCCGGTGCCCAGCAGCTGGCGGTACGGCTCGCAGTCGTGCTGCAGGTCCGCGTGGGTGCCCACGGCCGCCACGGTACCCGCGTCCATCACCACGATCTGGTCCGCCAGGGCTGCCGTCGTCACGCGGTGCGTCACGTACACCACCGTCTTGCCCTCCACGCGCCCGAACAGGTCCCGGAGGATCTCCATCTCCGTGGACATGTCGATGTTGCTGGTGGCCTCGTCCAGTAGCAGGATGCGCGAGTCGCGGATGAGGGCGCGGGCCAGCGAAAGCCGCTGCCGCTGCCCGCCGCTGAGCGTGCTGCCCCACTCGCCCACGGGCGTGTCGTACCCCTGCGGCAGGTCCTTGATGAGCGACTCCAGCCGGCACAGCCGCACGGCGTCGTCCACCTCGGCGCGCGTGGGGTTCTCGGCGCCCATGGTGAGGTTGTCCCAGATGGTGCCCTGCATCATGGCGAACTCCTGCCACACCACGCTCACCTGCCTACGCAGGTCCGGCAGGCTGATGCTGGTGGCCGGCACGCCATCAAAGAACACCTGCCCCGCCGTGGGCTCCTCCATGCGCGTGATCAGGCGCAGCAGCGAGCTCTTGCCCACGCCGCTGTGGCCCACGACGGCCGTGATCATCCCCCGCGGAAAGTGCACCGTCACGTCGTGCAGCACCATCTTCTCGGCCGAGTAGCCGAACGCCAGGTCGCGCAGGCGGATGTCGCCGTCCAGCACGTGCTGGATGGGCGGCGCCGGCACGTAGGCCAGCGACGGGTCCTGCTCCGTGGGCGCGTCCAGGTACTCGAACATGCGCCCCAGGTTCACGGCGCTCTGCTGAAAGTCGCTGAACAGCGTGGTGATCTGCGCCAGCGGGTTGTACAGGTAGCCGATGTACGCGCTGAAGGCGATGTAGTCGCCCAGCGTCATCTCGCCCGCGATGATCAGCCGCCACGCGTACCAGGTGTACAGCGCCGTGCCCGCCGCGCGGATCACCCCGTTGAGCCCGTTGAACACCTGCCCGTAGCCGCCCGCCTTGAGCTGCACGTTGAGCGCGGCCTTCATCTGCGACTCGGCCCGGTCGTACACGTAGTGCTCGCGGGCCAGCGCCTTGAGGGTGCGCACGTGGCTCAGCACCTCTACCTGGAACGCGCCCAGGTCGGCGTACGCCTCGGCGCTCCGCTTCCAGTACCGCCGCATGATGCGCGCGCTGAGCGTGGTCAGCAGCACGGTGGCGGGGATGGTGATGAGGGCGACGATGGCCAGCTTCCACTGCAGCAGGAACAGGAACGGCGGCACCAGCAGCAGGTAGGCGCCGTTCACGAACAGCGTCTCGAACACCTTGCTCACGCTTTGCAGCGAGCTGCGCACGTCGCCAAAGCGGCTCATGATCTCGCCCACGCGGTGCTCGTCGAAGAACCGCGGGCGAAGGTGCTGCAGGTGGTTGAAGAAGAGGAGCGAGGTGGCGTTGCTCAGGTGCGCCGTGGTGTAGCTGGTAAAGTACCCGCGAATGCCGCCCATGATGGAGGTGGCGATGCTCACGGCCAGCGTGCCGCCCACCAGCACGTGCATGAGCGTGATGTTGCGGGTGGGGTACACCTCGTCGATGAGCAGCTTGGACAGGTACGGCGTCACCATGCCGATCAGGCCCAGCACCATCCCCAGCACCATGCCCTTGGCCAGGGCGCCCCAATAGGGACGGATGACGCGCAGCAGCCGCATGAACTGCTGAAACGCCTCGCGCAGGGGCGGGATGTCGGCGTGCTGTCCAGGAGGCATGGGAATCAGGCCTTACCAAAAGCTGCCTGGCCCGGGTTGGATTCCGCGGGCCCGGAAAGGTTCTCGGGGCGAACGGGCGACGTTTTGCGCCAGCCCGTAAACATAACGACGACACCGGGTTCACGCACCTGCTCCAGGGCGGACGGCCCTCCCGGGGGGCGGACCGCACGGAGGGGAGGATGGGCGACATCCGTCCCGCATCCGTCACACCCTTCAACGCACCGCGCGCATCCCCGTGTACGACCGGTGATGCGCGCGGCGGGTCACCCGCTCAGCAGGGGCGCGTGGGGCACAGGTCAATGGCCGAGCAGTACGGCGTCCGGGCGATCTGCTCGCGCGCGGGGGCCTCGGCCTCCTGCGTGGGGAACGACTCCACCCGCAGGTCTTCCAGGCTCAGCGAGGTCTTCATGCCCGCCTCCGTGCAGGGTGCGATTCTCACAATCCGCCGGATTGTGTGTGGATTCGGATGATACCCCCGATCCGCCCCGCGGACAAGCGCCGCGCGCGCACCGCTCCGAATCCGCCGACTCGGCGTACGATACTCGCGGACGACCGGTCCGCCCGCCCCGGCCACGATGCGTCCGCCGGACACCTGTCGCCGGCATTCGCCACGAGCGTCATCCTGAGGAGCCGCCGCGCGAACTTCGTTCGTGCGTGATTCATGGCGGCGACGAAGGATCTTGCCGGCGAGCCTCTGCGGCAGCCCTCGCGCGCGGAATCCGCCCCGAGTCACGCACACAAGATCCTTCGGTCGCGCCAGGGTCCTGCGTGCGTTCACGGTACCCGCGGCGCTCCCTCAGGATGACGCTCCCGCGGTGGCCGGAGAAGCGTGCGCCGGTCGAACACTCGTCGGCGAAGGCGTCCGCGGCGGCACGGGGCCGCCGCGGATCACCGATCACGCGCCGGCGCCGACGAGGCCGGGGGCAAAGTCCACGAAGCCGGCGCGGTACGCCTGCGTGAGCTGCTCCACCACGCGGTCCTCCAGCCACTCGCGGTTGGGCGAGCCCTCGGCGCCGCTCACGGCCTCGGCCACCACGTCGATCACCTCGTCCACGGTGGCGGAGTCGCGCACCGTCTGCAGGATGAGCGCGGCGAACGGGCTGAGCCGGCGCACGTTGGCCCGGCCGGCGTAGAACTGCACCAGGTAGTACGCGTCGTCCTCGTCCGGGGCGGACTCGGTGTCGCCGGCATCCTGCCAGGCGTCCCAGTCCCAGCGCGTGACGACGATGCGCGCCCGCGGCGACAGCGCCACGCGCCCCTCGCGCCACTCCACCTCTTCCTGCGGCAGGCGGGCCAGGGCGTCCAGGAACTCCGTCGTGTAGTCCGTGACGGCGCGGGCCAGCTCGTAGCGTGTGCGGTCCACCAGGAACGCGTCCTCCAGCAACGCCCGGCGGGCCGCGTCGGGCTCGGCCTGCACCCGCGCGAGGAGCGCGTCGTACGCCAGCTCGGCGTCGCTCCGGCGCGGAGCGGGGCCCATGGGCGCCAGGCCCACGTCGGCATCCGTGTCCACGCCCAGGGCGCGGAACAGGCGCAGGGTGCGGCCAAAGTGCTCGTCCACCACGCGGTCCCGCAGCTGGGCGAAGCCCTCGGCGCCCGCGTGGCCCGCCTGGGCGGCGCTCTCGTCGGGCACCGTCAGGAAGAGCACGGAGGGGATGTCGGGGCGCGCCAGGCGCAGCAGGAACATGCCGATGCCGCTCTCGCCCAGCAGCAGGCCGGGGTCGGTCACGCCGCCCATGGTGCCGCAGGGCCAGGGCACGCCGGCGTTCTCGTACCGCTGGATCCCCGACAGGGCGATGGCCTGCGCCGGGCGCGCGATGGACGGGTCGCCCAGGATGCGGGCGCCTTCCACGAGCGTCTCGGCGTTGCCGCCGCGGCCGTGGCACAGGGAGTAGTTCATCGCCAGCTCGTCGGCGATGGACGCCTCCACGTTCACGAACGAGGCACGCGCCTCTTCCAGGTACAGCGGGTCGCCCAGCAGCTGGTACGCGCGCAGGCGGGAGAAGCCGATGCCGGGCGCGCCGTGACACCACGCGGCCATGTAGCGCGGCGGCTGCGGGGGCAGCGGGTTGCCGGAGCGCTGGCGGTCGCGCAGCTCGTCCATGCGCCCCTCGAACTGGTACTCGCCCAGCTCCGTGTGGCGCAGGTCCGGCCAGTTGCTTTCCGCGGCGCTGAAGAAGTGGCGCTCGTACAGGAACGCCTGCTCGGCGGCGTAGCGGTACTGGCCGTCGCCCGTGGCGGCGTACAGCTCCAGCAGCCCGTGGCCGATGCCGGCGGCCCCGTGGGCGTAGCCGTTGAGGTTGCGGATGGAGCTGCTGCGCATGGTGGCCCACGACAGCCCCTCGGTGTCGCGCGAGGCGATGCTCACCAGGTGGTCGCCCAGGCGCCGCGCGATCCCCATGGCCAGCGCGTGGTCCACGCGGTGCGCGATGGCCAGCAGGGCGGGAATGCCGCCGCCGCCGCCCGCGATCACGTCCATCCCCATGTCGCGCGTCTCGTTGCCGGCCAGGGGGCGCAGCACGGCCTCGGCGCGCGCGAACAGCTCCGGCCGGTCCAGCCGCTCGCCCACGCGCACGGCGGCGTAGGCAATGCCCACGCGGCCGCTGTGGTAGCCGTAGCTGTTGTCGGCGGCCGCCTCGCCCTCGCGCAGGCCGAACTCCACGCCGCCCAGGGCCGCGCGGGCCAGCTGCTCGTCGCCGCTCAGGGCGGCCAGCTCTGCCAGGAACATGGCCATGCCCGCCGTGCCCTCGTACACCGTGCCCGACGCCGTGGCGGCCACCGCGCGGCGAGCGCCCGGGTTGGCGCGGTCCGGCGACATGACGGTCCAGGTGCAGGCATCGCCGTCCCACTGGGCCTGCGACGCGATCCGCCGGCCAATGCTCAGGGCGGCGTTCAGAAAGATCTCGGGGCTGGCTGCCTGCGTATCCATCGGCGTCGTCGTGTGTGGTGGATTCAGGATTCCGGATCGGGCCGGCGGGCGTCATCCGGGCGCGGGGGCCCGGACGACGCCGTGCATCTTCAGCAGGGCTGCATGTCGAACGAGGTGCCGCTGCAGCCGTACTGCAGGTCGCAGCTGGCCGCGGGCGCGCAGGTGCCGCAGTCGGTCGCGCCCTTGATGCAGGTGACGTTGCAGGTGATGCCGTTGGCCGTGCCGCCCCCGTCGCCCGTGCAGTCGGCGTCACAGGTCTCGTTGGAGCAGCCGGCGCCGGCGCTGCCGCAGGTGGCGAAGGCCGAGTACTCGCCGCTGGTGGTGTTGTTGCACCCGAGCTTTTCGATTCCCGTGAACGCGATCACGGTGCCGCGCACGACGGAATGGGAGGACGTGACGAACGAGTCCACCGTGAGATCGTCGAGACTCAGCTTCTTCATGGGAACCTCTCTTGGGACCGTGTGGCGGGTCTCCCCGCGTTCGCCCGCCGCGGCGAGTTCCGCGGCGGGAGAGCGTTCACGTGTCGGCGCCGCTCCGCGTCAGGCGTCCGCCTGGGCCGGGGCCGGGGCCGGCTCCGGGGCGGGCGGCGCGCCGCTGGTCCGCAGCGCCTCGGCGGGACGGCCCAGGGCGCGGGTAATGAGGTATCCCAGGTAGCTTTCCTCCTGGAGGGTGATCCCCAGGCGGTTGTTCATCATGTGCACGTAGCTGGGCGCGATGCCGCTCACGGCGCGCTGCCAGTCCGTGGCCGTCTCGCCCATCACCTGCACGCGGCCCGCGTCGAACAGGGCGCGCAGCGCGTCGCGGTGCCGGCGCATGCCGTCGGCGTAGGCGTCCAGCGTGTCGCTGAGCGAGTCGCCGTCGTCCATGGCCTCCCAGATGGCGTCCACGTACTCCACCAGCGTCTCGGACTGCTGGCTGAAGCCCTGGTCAAAGGCCTCCATCCACGCGTCGCGCCCGCCCTCCTCGCGCACGAGCGAGCGCAGGTAGTTGGTGGAGTACATCTGCGAGAACGCGGCGCCCCGCTCCCGCTGCTCGCAGAACACGTGGACGAGCACCACCATGGACAGCAGCCCCTTGCCCAGGCGCGACGAGCGCTCGGGCGTCATCTTGGCCGTGAGGGCGTACGCGGCGTCGCTGGACACCTCGAAGACGCGCTCGGACACCCGCAGGGCGTCCGGCCCGCCGTAGCGCTCCGTCTCGGGCTCGTACTCCACGCGGGCCACGTGCGTGACCAGGACGGGATCGCCCTCCCCGCGCTGGGGCACGCTGGGCTGCTCGGGGCGGGCGTCGACCTCCACGGCGGGGTTGTGGGCGCGCAGGTGCTCCACGAGCGCGGGCCACACCTCGCCGGCCAGCACGTCGGGCCTGCCCAGGAAGCGCAGGCGCACGTGGGGGCCAAACTCGCTGTAGCGGATGTAGAAGTGCTGGTCCACCCAGCCTTCACGCTGGCAGCGGCGGACGAACGGCTCCACCACGTCCACCACCACGCGGTCGCACGCGGGGTCGTAGATCCACCCGTTGAAGAACAGGTAGACGCTCAGCCACTCCCGGTCCGCCGGGGTCGTCATCTCGGTCGTCTGCGTCATCTCGCTCATGCGCCGGGGGCCGCCTCGGCCAGGGCGCCCGCCTCGGCGGGGGCGCTGGCCGTGCCGCCAGGAAAGTAGAGCTGCACCACCAGCTCCGTGACAAAGCGGTCCTCGCCGTGGCGCGGCAGGGCGTCGCGGTCGGGGTAGCGCTCCTCGAACACGGCCTGGTAGCCCTTGAGGCCCGTGGCAATGCGGCCCAGCAGCCCCACCAGCAGCGGGTTGCCAAAGTCCATGAACTGCGGCTTGAAGAAGTCCTTGGACGGCTGCGTGCGCTTCTTGGCGACCTCGGCTGCCTTGGCCGCCGCTTCCGGATCCGTCGGGGCGCCGTCCTGGGCCGCGGCCTCGGCGCCGGCGTCGGGCGCGGCGGCCGCCTCGGGGGCGTCGTGCTCCTCCTCGTGCGCCTCGGCCTCGGGGGCGCCGCCCTCGTAGCCGGGGATCTCGCCCGCGGCCTCCACGGGCGTCTGCTCGCCGGCGGGCTGGCCGGGCTGCGCGGGCCGCGCTTCGGGCACGGGGATCACGCGCAGGTACGCCGTCTCGGGGATGCCGTTCTCCGCCCGCCAGCGGTTGGCGCGGATGAAGAAGTCCGCCGCGCTCTCGTCCGCCCGGCGCTGGGGGAACAGCACGCCCGGCACCACCCAGCGGCGCCGCGACAGCACCAGCCGTCCGCCGCCGTAGGTGATGCGCGGCCGGTAGTTGATGGTGGGCGCGGGCATGGCCGGCGCCGCCGGAGCCTGCTGGCCCTCCGCCGCCTGTCCATCCCCCGCCTGACCCTCGGCCGCCGGTTGGCCTTCCGCCGGCTGACCGTCAGCCGCGGGCTGCTGCACCTCGGCCGGCCGGGCTTCGGCGACGGGCTGCTGCGCATCGCCGATGGGCTGCGCGTCGGCGGCGTTCTCGGCCGCGGCGGGCTGCACGGTCACGCCCTCGGCCTGCGCGGCGTTCGCCTCCGCGGCCGGCTGATCGGCCTGGGGCTGCGGCTGGCGGGGCGCCTCGGCGCTCTCGGGGATGGTGGGCGCGTACATCACCGGCGGCGTAAAGCGCGACAGCAGCTGGTACAGCGGCGGCCGCATCCGCGGGTTCAGGAAGCCGAGATCGACCGGGATCACGCGGCGGCGCGTGGGGCCGTGGAACAGCGCCAGCGACTGCGGATCCTCGGGGTCCGGGACCACCAGGATCTCGCTGCTGCGCAGCTGCTCGTCGCTGTTGCCGCTCTCGCCCGTGGGGTAGCTGATCTCCCACTTGAGCAGGGGCGGGTGCAGGTTGGCGTTGAACTGCGCGTCGCCGCAGATCTCGGCCAGCATCTCGCCCGTGAGCGCGGCGTTGGCCTGCCGCACGTCCTCCTGCACGTCGTCCGGCAGCATGTACAGGAAGCGCGAGAAGTACTTGCCGTACCCCGCCGTGTAGCTGCTGCCGTGCAGCAGGAAGGTGGGGTCGGCACCCTCGCTCTCCGCCTGCACCAGCAGGCCGAACGCGCCCATGGAGCGGGGCACGCCGCTGAGCGTCTCCACCCCGCGCAGGGCCTCGTCCACCTCCTCGGCGGGGACGTCGATGGTCTCGGCGTCGCGGTTGGCGTCCCACAGGCGGCGGAACACCTCCGTCAGGCGCACGCGGGCGGCGCCCAGGTCCTTGATGCTCTCCAGGCCGAAGGGATTGCCCACGTCGTACCCCTCCAGCTCCTCCTTGCGGGCCCCCGCGCGCTGCTTGCCCTCCTTTTCCACGTGCGCCTTGAAGTGCTCGCGGTAGAAGTCCTCGTAGAACTTGAGCAGGGGCACGCCCTGCGCGCTCTCGTAGTACGTCTCGAAGAAGTGCCGCATGCCGGCCTGCTCAGCCCGGGGCCAGGCCAGGCGCGACGTGGCGCGCACCCACTCCTCGAAGCTGCCGAATGCGCGGCGCACGCCGGGGGTGAGGGCGATCTGGGCGCCGGCGGCGCTGGTGGCGTCCTCGTAGAACGGCATGTCCTTGCGCAGGCGTGCCGTCACCTCCATCACGTCCAGCGCCTCCTCGATGTCGGCGTGGATCTGCTCGATGATGGCGGAGCGCTCCTGCACCCCCGCGTCCGTGTACGCCTCCACCCGCTCGCGCAGGTGGGCCAGCAGGGTGGACGAGCGGCGGGCGTGGTCGTCGTCGATGCGGTCCAGCAGGGCGCGGAAGGGGAGGTCCCAGTCCGCGTCCTGCTCGCGGATGCCCGTGTGAAAGCGCAGAAAGCCGATCTCGATGAGCTTGTCCAGGTACGCCTCGGCCTCCTCGGGCGTGGCATCGATCTCGGGATCGGACGAGAGCGCGCGGATGAGCTCGCCCAGCGTGGGCGCGCCGCCGTCGGCAAAGCGGCTGGCGATGAGCTGCAGCACCTCGTTGTCGGCCAGGCGCTGGAACACCTCGCGCCCGTCGATGGAGGTGAGGAACACCAGGCGCGGACCCTCGCTTCGCAGCGTCGGATTGCGCTCGACGGCCAGGGCGTGGCGAAAGGCCGCGCGCGTCTTGAGGTGGTCGAAGAGCAGGCCGTACAGGAACTTGTTGATGCGGACAAAGCTGCGCTTGGCGCGCGGGTCGCCCGTGAACCGCGTTTGCCCCTCGATGCCGCCCGGCTCGCCCTCCACGAAGGTGCCGGGGATGATGGCGCAGAAGGTGGCAAAGGGCGTGGCCTTCATGGCCATGCGCGTGTAGTAGCGCAGCAGGCCGCGCTCCGTCTTCTCGTCGCGGCCGCTGAGGTCGCCGCTTTCGGCCGCGGCGGCGTAGCGCTGCAGGTTTCCGTACAGGGCGCGGCTGCTCACCATGAGCCCCTTGCGGAAGTCGGCGTCCGTGATCTGCTCGCGGAACTGGCCGCGGGCCTGCGCGGCCGCCTGGTCGTGCGCCTGGCGCAGCTCGCCTTCCAGCGCGCGCGCGGCCTGCACGTCCGCGGCAAACGCGTGCACGGCGGCCGCCGTCTCCGGCTCTACCGAGGCCAGGGCCGCGTCCAGGCGCTCGGCGGGCTGCGGCTTGAAGTTGTACAGCTCGCGCTTGAGGGTGATGAGCTTGTTGCGCGCGGGCTTTTCCTGCGCGGCGCCAATGGCCGTGAACAGGCGCTGCGACACGTCCTCGCGGGTGGCGCTCAGGCGGGCTTCCACCTCGGCCAGCTGCCGAAGGAGCTCCAGGGCGCGGTCGGCGCGCATGCCGTCCACGGTGTCGGCGGGGGCGCCGGACACGCGGCAGACGAAGCGGGTGAACAGGGCGTCCGTCGCCGGGCCCGCGGCCTCACTCATCCAGGGTTCACTCATGCGGCGTGCTGGTGGTCGGTGGTCTGGCGCCTAAAAGCGGCGTGAACGGAGAGCGGCAACGTGGAGGCGGGGCGGCCGGATTCCGGCGTCGAGCCCAGCCCGCCGGGAGGGCGCGGTGCCCGGTGCACCGTGCCCGCGACTGCCCCGGCGCCTGCGGAGCGCTCGTTGAGCTTGACCGAAAACGCGCGTGGGACACGCGATTCTAATCATGGTCCCTCAAACGTCGCAAGTACGCGAGCCGCCATCTTCACCGTCCGGTAACCCTGAGATGTGACTGCCACGGCGAACGGTTGCAAAAGGCCGCGCCGGGCACGCTAACCCTGGTGGGGACGGGCGGCGACGGGCCCGTGACGAGCCGCGCGATCGGTGGTGTGGACCGGTGGATAGCGGGGGCGAGCGGAGTGCCGCGGGTCCGTGGGCCGAACCGCGCCGGATCGGCCCATCCGCGGAACGAGACACCGTGGGATGTACACTTGGGTGGGGGGCGGAGGTTCCAGGTGGCCGTCGCCGCGTGGCTACGGATCATTTCCTTTCGACGGAGTGGCGGAGGGGATGCGTGGCGCCGCGGGGCTCCAGACCAGGCCGGGCCGGCAAACCACGGTGCCCCCGTCCCCACACGTCCCGTCTCCGCCGCTCTCCCTTGCGCGGCGCGGCAATCCGCGCAAACCTTCCACAACTCTCCTCAACGGCGCGGGGCTGGGTCGCGCGCCTTCATCGATCCATCGACATCCATCCATCATGCAGGACCCGCAATCCGCCGCGCCCGAGGCACGGCTCGTTCGCGCGCTCGGGGTATGGGGGCTGGCGGCCGGCATCGTGAACGTCACCGTGGGCGGC
>NZ_DASURI010000452.1:0-8208 GCF_036280135.1 Longimicrobium sp. | reverse complement strand
TTCGACGCGCCGGGCGAGGGGCCCGGCGCCACGCATTCAAGAGGGTTGGATGAAACGCATCGTCATTCTCGGCCTGGCGCTGGCCGCCGCGTGCGCGCCCGCCGGGACGCCGTCGCCCGCCGCGGCCGGCGGAGACCCGCTTGCGGGCGTCGCCGAGCGGTACACGCGCCTGGTGCTGGCCCTGGGGCAGCACGACCCGGACTACGTGGACGCCTACTACGGCCCGCCGGCGTGGCGGGAGGAAGAGGCGGCGGCCAAGCGGCCCCTGGCGGCCATCCAGTCCGAGGCGGACTCGCTGCTGCGCGTGCTCCCCGTCCTGGCGCCCCGCGGCGGGGACGAGATGCTGGCCCTGCGTCACCGCTACCTCACGCGCCAGCTGGAGTCGCTGCGGGCACGGACCGCCATGCTGGGCGGCGAGCGGCTCTCGTTCCAGGACGAGGCGCGCGCCCTGTACGACGCAGAGGTGCCGCGCGTGCCGGAGCAGGAGTTTCGCCAGGTGCTCGCGCGCCTGGACGAGCTGCTTCCCGGCACCGATCCGCTGCCCCAGCGCGTGCAGCGCTACCGCGACCAGTTCGTGATCCCCCGCGAGCGGCTGGACACCGTCTTTCGCACGGCCGTGGCCGAGGCACGCCGTCGCACGCTGCGGCACGTGCGCCTGCCGGAGAACGAGAGCTTCACCATCGAGTACGTCACGGGCAAGTCGTGGAGCGGGTACAACTGGTACCAGGGCAACGCGCGCAGCCTGATCCAGGTGAACACGGACTTTCCCATCTTCATCGACCGGGCGCTGGACCTGGCCGCGCACGAGGGCTACCCCGGGCACCACGTGTACAACGCGCTGCTGGAGCAGCACCTGGTGCGCGAGCGCAACTGGCCGGAGTTCTCCGTGTATCCGCTCTTCAGCCCGCAGTCGCTGATCGCGGAGGGCAGCGCCAACTTCGGCATCGAGGTGGCGTTCCCGGGCGCGGAGCGGCTGGCGTTCGAGCGCGACGTGCTCTTTCCCCTCGCGGGGCTGGACCCGTCGAAGGCGGCGCAGTACGCCGAGGTGCGCGACCTGATCGGCCGGCTGGGCTACTCGGACAACGAGGTGGCGCGCCGATACCTGGACGGCGAGATCACGCGGGAGCAGGGGATGGCGTGGCTGCAGGAGTTCGCCCTGACGCCGCCGGAGCGCGCGGGCCAGCGGATGGGCTTCATCGACCAGTACCGCAGCTACGTGATCAACTACAACCTGGGCCGCGACATGGTGCGCCGCTTCGTGGAGATGCGCGGCGGCACGGCGGACCATCCCGAGCGCCGCTGGGAGGTTTTCTCCGAGCTGCTCTCGTCTCCGCGCCTGCCCTCCGGGCTGCAGTAGCGCAAAGGTGGATTCGATCGAGTTCGAGGGCTCCCGCCGACCAGCGGGAGCCCTCGTTCTTTTGCGTGGATGGTCTTCGGCCGAGTCGTCGCAGTCCCCGTCGGAGCGCTCAGCCGGACGAAGCCGCCACCGTGCGACATGGTTTGCGCGCTGCGGATTTTCGCCGATTCGGCGACGGACGTGCAAGTGTGAGCATTGCAATCAGATAGATGCTGCCTCTGCGTGTCGGAAAACTCGTTCACGCGGTGGCGGGTCGCGGTTTTGAGTTTCGGAGGGAAGCGTTTATCGTGGGTTGTGCGCTTGCTCCACCGACCGGGTTGGAGGTTCGCGGCGCGGGTGTTACCATCAACGGTGAATGGCCGTGCAGCGGCCGGGAGGACACGCATGACGACTGGTGTGGCAATGGACGCGTCGATCGAAAGCCTCTGTGCCCTTCCGCTGAGAAAGCGGATCGAGATCGTCGAGGCTCTCATGGTCAGCATCGAACGCGAGGCGGGCCCTGATGTGTGGCCCATCTCCGACGAGGTCATCGAGGAGTCGCTCCGCGAGCTCGAGGCGCATGACGCGGATCCCAGTTCGTCGATTCCGTGGGAGACGGTGCGTGCCGAGCTGATGAAGAAGTACGGATGAGCTACGAAATCGTCCTGCGAGCGAGAGCGAGACGGGCGATTGATCGGGCGGCGGACTGGTATCACAAGAAGAATGAGCAGGCAGCGACCTCCTTTCTCCATGAGGTGGGACGCAGCCTGCAGCGGATCGGGGAGAATCCGAACCTGTACCCGATCGTCAGGGCTGATCTCCGGCGCGCCGTTGTTCCGGGCTTTCCGTACTCGCTCCTCTACAGCATTCGGAAGACGAAGGTCGTGGTCACCAATTGCGTACACTCCAGTCGCGACCCGCGTCACTGGCGGTGACGGCAGTTGGCTTTCCAACCGTTCGCCGCGCCCGCACCGTCCCACCGATGTGCGCCCTCGCGTGAAGCGCGGCTGACTGCCCGGATCAGCAGTGCTCACATCGCCCCTCTGCCAGCCGAACACGAGAATGCATCCCCAGCTACAGGCCGCCATCGAGCAGTTCGACGCCGCGCGCGAGCGCCTGCACCGGCTGGCGGCCACCGTACCGGCGGACGGCTGGGCGCAGCGCCCGTCGCCGGAGAACTGGTCGCCGGCGGAGTGCGTGGCGCACCTGAACCTCACCTCGCTCGCATACGTCCCGCAGCTCCAGGACGGGCTGCGGCAGGCGCGGGGCATCGGCGGCGGGGCGCCCACGCGCTTCAAGCACGGGTTCATGGGGTGGCTGCTCACACGCATGGTGGCGCCGGGCAAGGGCGGAAAGGTGAAGACGGCGGCGGCGTTCGTCCCCACGGCGACGGCGCCGATGGCGGAGCTCGTCGCCGAGTTCGACCGGCTGCAGGACGAGCAGGTGGCGCTCGTCCGCGCGGCGGACGGCCTGCCCATCGACCGGGTGCGGCTCGCGTCGCCGTTCAACGCGCGCATCAAGTACACGATGTACGCCGCGTTCACCATCCTGCCCAACCACCAGCACCGCCACCTGCTGCAGGCGGAGCGGGCCTGGGCCGCGGTCTCCGGCCAGCGCGGCTGATCGTCATCCGTCCACCGGACGAACGAAGACGCGGGCTCCGCCGAGGTGGCGGAGCCCGCGTTTCGTTCATCCTCCGCCGACGCTACTTCGCGCTGGCGCGGCGGGCGCGGGAGGGGCGCCAGTTCTCGCTGAGGATGGCCCAGCGCTCGTGGTCGCGCCAGCGGCCGGCGATCTTGAGGTAGCGCGGCGAGTAGCCCTCCTGCGTGAACCCCAGCCGCTGCACCAGCGCGCGCGACGCGGCGTTCTCCGGCTGCAGGTTGGCCTCTACCCGGTGCAGGCCCATTGCCCGAAAGGCGTGCGTGAGCACCAGGCCCACGCCCTCCGTCATGTATCCCTGCCCGGCGTACGGCGCGCCCGCCCAGTACCCCATGTACGCGCTGCGGAACGGGCCCATGAAGATCTGGCTCAGGTTCGTGGAGCCCACGATGGCGCCGTCGTGGCGGCGACAGATGACGAACGCCTCGAATTCCGCGGCCTCGTTGCGGCGCAGAAACGCCTCGAACGCCTCGGGCGTGGACGCGGCCGAGATCCACGGGGCGTGAAAGCGGCGGCTGGCGCGGACGAGCTCGATCCACTCCGCCGCGTCGTCCGCGCGGGGGGAGCGGATGAAGGTGATCCGGCCGGTCTGCAGTGCGTCCATGGATGCGGATCCGGTGAAAGGTTGGCGGATGGCGGGCGGAATCCTATGATTCGCGCGCACCCTTCGCCACACGTTCCCGCCCGTCATCATGCGATTCTCACGCGTCCTCCTCGTCCCGCTGGCGCTGCTCGCCGCGCCGGCCGCCGCGCAGACCAGCCTGGCCGCCAGGGCGGACTCCCTCTTCGCGGAGTTCGATTCCACCACCACGCCGGGGTGCGCCGTGGCCCTGTCCCAAGACGGGCGCACGGTGCTGGCGCGGGCGTACGGCATGGCCAACCTGGAGCACGGCATCCCCAACACGATGGAAACCGTGTTCGAGGCCGGCTCCGTGAGCAAGCAGTTCACGGCGGCCGCCGTCGTACTGCTGGCGCGGCAGGGAAAGCTGTCTCTGGACGACGACGCGCGGCGCTACGTCCCTGAGCTGCCGGACTACGGCACGCCCATCACCCTGCGCCACCTGCTCACCCACACCAGCGGGCTGCGCGACTGGGGCAGCGTGGTGGAGCTGGCCGGCTGGCCCCGCGGCACGCGCATCCACACGCACGCGCACGCGCTGGACGTCATCCGCCGCCAGCGGTCGCTCAACTTCGCGACGGGGACGGAGTACGGGTACAGCAACACGGGCTACAACCTGCTCGCCATCATCGTGGAGCGGGTGAGCGGCGTGAGCCTGGCCGAGTTCACGCGGCGCGAGCTGTTCGCGCCGCTGGGGATGACGCACACCACGTGGCGCGACGACTTTACGCGCGTGGTCCCCGGCCGGGCCGAGGCGTACGCGCGGCGCGACGGCGCGTGGCACCTGCAGATGCCGTTCGAGAACGTGTACGGCAACGGCGGCCTGCTCACCACCATCGGCGACCTGCTGCGCTGGAACCAGGCGCTGGACGAGGGGACGATCGCGGGGCTGGACACGCTGGAGACGTGGGCCGTGCTGGCCAACGGGCGGCGGCTGGAGTACGGGCTGGGGATCAGCACGGCGGACTTCAACGGCGTGCGGCTGGTGGGCCACAGCGGCGCCACGGCGGGGTACCGCGCATTCCTGGCGCGCTTTCCGGAAGCAAAGGCGTCCGTGGCGCTCCTTTGCAACGCGGCGGATGCGGGACCGGAGGAGCTGGCCCTGCGCACGGCCGTCTTCATCCTCGCCGACCGCTTTCGCGCGCCCGCGGCCCAGCCGGAGGACCCGCCGTCCATCACGCTGGAGACGGCGGCGCTGGCGGGGCGCGCGGGGACGTACCGCGACCGGCGCATCGGCCAGACGCTGGACCTGGAGGTGGTGAATGACACGTTGCGCACCGGGGCCGGCACGCGGCTGATCCCTGTCCGCGAGGGCGCGTTTCGCCTGGCGTCCGGCGCGGGCGAGGTGGAGTTCGTGGCCGGGCAGCCGGACGTGGTGAGGCTGCTGTGGGCCGACGGCGACACGGCGTGGTACGACCGCGCGGCGCCGGCGGACACGAGCGCGGCCACCCTGGCCGGGTACGCGGGCGAGTACTATAGCGACGAGGCGGAGGCGGCGTACACGGTGGCGGTGATGGCCGGCCGGCTGGTGCTGCGCCGCCGCCCCGACACGGTGCTGCGCCTGGCGCCCGCCTACGCGGACGCGTTCACCACGCCGGACGAGTGGATGGTGCGCTTTGAGCGGGGGCCGGACGGGCGCGTGCGGGCGCTCACGCTGGGCGTGGACCGCGTGCGCGCCCTGCGCTTCGATCGCGTGGGCGGGTGAAACGACGGGCGGGGCGGGCTGAGTGCCCGCCCCGCGCTTCAGTCGTCGCCCTCTTCGGTGCCCTTGCGGCTGATGAGCTTGTTGAAGCGGTCCAGCTCGCCGTCGTCGCCCTTGATGTCGCGGTGCAGGAAGGCGAGGTCGTTCTCCTCGAACTTCTCGAACCACTCGTCCCACTCGATCTCCTCGAGGGTGCCCTCGCCGGAGAAGCCGGGAAAGTCGATGCGCAGGATGCCGGGGTCTTCGCCCTTGCCCGTGCGCTTGACCCGCGCCGGCTTGCCTCCGCGCTCCTCCACCCACTTCCGGATGAAGTCGTGGTCGGTGGTGGTGTGCCCGCTGCGCTCGGTCTTGGCCATCGTCGTCGTCTCCGTCAACGTGTGCGGCCCGGCGCGCGCTTCGCACCGGCGGCCGGCGGCGCGTTCAAGCACGGAGCGTACCGTTGGAACGGCAGTGCGAGAGTGCGAAAGTGCGAGAGTGCGAAAGTGGGCATGTCGGGGTGCCTGCCGGGGTACACGTCCTTCGCCCTGGCTTTGACTTCCTGAGGGGGCCCGCGCGGCACCTGACGGGTCTGGATGCGTGCGGCCCCGAAGGATCTTCTCACCTTCTCTGGATCGTTGCGACGCGAGCGGATATCGCGGGCGGGTCCTGCGCGTGGGAGTTGGGTCCGCGCTCGGGCGAGAAGATCCTTCGGTCGGCGCCGGAGTACGTGCACGGGACGGATTGCGCGGCGCCTCCCTCAGGAAATCAACGGGTGGGGCAGCCGCAGTTCTCCCCCTCCCCCGCGAAGCGGGGGCAGGGGGCCGGGGGGAGGGGGCCCTTCGCGGACCGGCAGACACCTTGCCGACGTGCAGGGACCGCCGTTCACCCAATCTCCGCGAGGAACGAGCGGGGAGGGGGCCGGGGGGGGCATACGGGTGCACGAGCTCTCCTTCCCGTATCGATCTCCACATCTCCATTCCCCGCAACGCTTTGCCGATTCGCTCCATCCGCCGGCCCACCCGATCGGGTAGGGGATCCCCGCCGGTTGGAACGCATCACGCTACCACACAAGAAGCACCGCTGTGCCCATCGGAACGTGGCTGAGCGGTGCTCATGGAATCACTGTTGCTAAACAGAATCGTAACCATGCCGAATCGCCCGGAACCAGGGGTGTTCGGTGCGGCCGGCTGTGGCCCGGACGGACTTAGACCTACCTCTGAACAAAGGGATGTGCGCATGTCGGCAGGACTACTGGAGACCGCGGACGCGCAGGGTGTGCAGGTGCTGGGCGAGGGCAACGGCCTCAAGTCCCGGGTGCTTACGCCCGAGGCCCTGGACTTCGTGGCGGACCTGCACCGGCGCTTCAACCCCACGCGCATGGAGCTGCTGCGCGCGCGCGACGAACGCCAGGTGTGGCTGGACGCCGACGGCGAGCCGTCGTTCCTGGACGAGACGGCCGACGTGCGCGCCGGCGACTGGAAGGTCGCGCCCACCCCGCCGGACCTGCAGGACCGGCGCGTGGAGATCACCGGGCCCACGGACGCCAAGATGGTGATCAACGCCCTGAACTCGGGCGCCAGCTGCTTCATGGCCGACTTCGAGGACGCCCTCTCGCCCACGTGGAAGAACGTGCTGGAGGGGCAGTCCAACCTCATGGACGCCGTGCGCCGCACCCTTTTGCTGGACACGGGCGCCAAGCAGTACACGCTGAACGAAAAGACGGCCGTGCTGCTCGTCCGCCCGCGCGGATGGCACCTGCCGGAGCGCCACGTGCTGGTGGACGGCGAGCCCATCAGCGCCTCGCTCTTCGACTTCGGCCTGTACTTCTTTCACAACGCAAAGGAGCTCGTCCAGCGGGGCAGCGGGCCGTACTTCTACCTGCCCAAGATGGAGAGCCACCGCGAGGCGCGGCTGTGGAACGACGTCTTCAACCACGCGCAGGACGCCCTGGGCATTCCGCGGGGAACCATCCGCGCCACGGTGCTCATCGAGACCATCCTGGCCGCGTTCGAGATGGACGAGATCCTGTACGAGCTGCGCGACCACGCCGCCGCGCTCAACGCCGGCCGCTGGGACTACATCTTCAGCGTCATCAAGAAGTTCCGGAACCGCGGCGACTTCGTCCTGCCGGACCGCGCGGGCGTCACCATGACGGTTCCGTTCATGAAGGCCTACGCCGAGCTGCTGGTAAAGACCTGCCACCGCCGCGGCGCGCACGCCATGGGCGGCATGGCCGCGTTCATCCCCAGCCGCCGCGACGCCGAGGTCAACGAGCGCGCCATGGCCAAGGTGCGCGAGGACAAGTCGCGCGAGGCGGGGCAGGGCTTCGACGGCACCTGGGTGGCGCACCCGGACCTGGTCCCGGTCGCCAAGGCCGAGTTCGACCGGGTGCTGGGCGACCGCCCCAACCAGAAGGACGTGATGCGCGAGGACGTGGAGGTGGCCGCGCACGAGCTGCTGCAGACGGGCATCGTGGGCGGGCAGATCACGGAAGAGGGCGCGCGGCTCAACGTGAACGTGGCCCTGCAGTACATCGAGCAGTGGCTCAAGGGCAACGGCGCCGTGGCCATCCACAACCTCATGGAAGACGCCGCCACGGCCGAGATCAGCCGCGCCCAGCTGTGGCAGTGGATCCGCCACCGCTCGCCCATCCTGAACGACGGCGACGGGGACGGCTTCTTTACGCCCGATGACTACACGCGCATTCGCGACGAGGAGATGGCCGCCCTGCGCGCCGAGCGCGGCGACGACACGCGGTGCCTTGAAAAGGCGTGCGAGCTGCTGGACCAGCTGGTGCTGGGCGCCGAGTTCGAGGCGTTCCTCACGCTGCCCGCCTATGCCATCCTGGACGGCGGCAAGTGCGGGGACTAACAGGGAATAGGGAATAGGGAATAGGGAATAGGGAATAGGGAA
>NZ_DASURI010000451.1:0-8611 GCF_036280135.1 Longimicrobium sp. | reverse complement strand
TCCCTCGCCGGCGGATTCGCCGGGCACCCGCGCCGGGACGGCACCCTCTCCGCCGCGCCCCCGGGCACCCGCGCCGCCGGCCTCTCTCCACTCGCGGAGGTTCCCATGAGCACACACTTCACAGGCAGGCTGCTGGGATCGCTGGCGGACGACGTGGCCGCGCCCCTGGCCCATGCGCGTGTCCGCGTCTACCGGCTGCAGGGCGACGCACCGCCGGCGGACCCCGCGCGGCCGCTGCCGCCGGAGGCCGTCCAGGACAAGGAATCGCGCCTGATCGCCGAGGCGCAGGCGGATGGCGACGGCACGTTCGCCCTGGAGCTGGACGAGCACCCGGCCGTGGAGCTGGACGTGCGGATGGCCGCGCCGGGCGGCGGCGAGGCCACGCAGTTCACCGTGGCCCGGCTGGACGCGGCGGCCCTGCGCGAGGGACGGTGGGAGCAGCGCATCTCGCCGGACGTCTGGAAGGCCATCGTGGGGCGCGGCACGCGCATCATCTTTGGCCGGATCACGGCGTGCGGCACCCAGCAGGGGATGGCCGGGCTCACGGTGCGCGCGTTCGACAGCGACTGCATCCAGGACGACGCGCTGGGCCAGGCCACGACGGACGCCGGCGGCAACTACGTCATCTTCTACACCGCCGCGCAGTACAAGAAGACGCCGCTGTCGCCGCTGGTGAACGTGGACACGCCCCTGGGCGCGGGCGGGCAGCAGGGGCCGGAGGTGTACTTCCGTATCCAGGGCCCCGCGGGGACGCTGCTGAACGAGCCCGGCAGCCGCGGCCGCGCGGCCGACCGGGCCAACGTGCCGGCCCTCTTCCGGGCGGACCTGTGCGTGACGGGCGAGGTGCGCGACCCCGTGCGGGTGGACGTGGACCCCATGTTCCTGCGCGTGGGCCAGTACAAGGTGAACCCCGTCCACAACCACTTCACGCCGGGCGGATTGACGACGGCCGGCGAGTACGCCTTCACCCGGTCCATCCCCCTGGAGGGCAACCTTCCGGACGCCACGGCGGCGGTCGCGATGGAGTACCGCTTCCTGGCCCGCGCGTACGCCAACCCCGACGGCACGGGCGCCCTGGGACCCACCATCGAGCTGAACGGGACACACCTGGCACAGACGCAGATCGGCTGGCTGGTGTACTACGACTACCACGCGGACACGGACAGCTACGTCTCCGAGTCCACGCCGTTCTACGCCGGCGGCGCCCCCGCGCAGGTGACGGTGCACCGCGCGGCCATCCACGGCGGCGACGTGGTGGTGAACGTGACGACGCCCATCGCCGACGACGGGTGGATCCAGGTGCCGCGCATCAACGAGCTGCACGTGGGCGGACGGGGTCGGTTCGAGGCGTGGCACAAGGACATGGCCGTGCTCAATACGGCCGCGCTCACCAGCCAGACCATCGACCTGCGGAATCCCGCGCCGGCGCACCAGGCGGGCAAGCCGGTGCCGGCGGGCAAGCGGGCGGCGCCGCGCGTGTTCCAGCTCACGTTCCAGGCGCGCAAGGTGGGCACGGTGCCGCCCGGACTGACCAACGTGCTGGACCGCATCAGCATGATCAACGCGACCTTCCAGTACGACGTGCACCCCAATTGGTCCGGCCACGCGGGCGACGGGCGAGCCGTGGTCTCGGTGAACGTCAAGGAGGCGGTGGACGGCGGCGGATGCGGCAAGGTGAGCACGCTGGTGAACGTGCTGTACACGGTCTACCACCCGTTCATCCGCACGGCGAGCCTGTCGTTCGAGGGGCCGGTGGCGGTGCCGGGCAGCACGCTGGCCGTGGGGCCGGACGGGCACGCGTCGTCGCCGGATCCCATCGTCCCCGTGGACCCGGCGATCCCCGACGACCACGTGTTCGACTTCAGCGCCAAGCCCAACTGCGCGTACGTGGCGTGGCTGGGTGCCACCCTGGACCTGACGTCCGGCTACGGCCGCATCATCGACGCGGGCATCACGGACCACGTGGGCTTCTGCAAGGGCTGACCGATCTTGATCTCACGCGGAGGGGGTCCGGGCCAATGGTCCGGGCCCCTTCGCGCGTTCAGGTTCTACGGCCAACTGCATTCTCACGCAGAGCCGCAGAGGACGCAGAGTACCCCGGTCCCTGCAACCCGCATGGTCCCTGCCACCTGGCAGGGGCTTTCGTACAAATTGTACATCGTTTACGTTTGGCGCTCCGTCTCTATGTCCCCCAGGTGGAGGTTGCCGATGCGCGATGTAAACCAGGTTACGGGTGAGATCGTGGACGCCTCGTACCGGCTGCACACACGGCTCGGGCCGGGGCTGATGGAGCAGGTGTACCAGGCACTGCTGGCGAAATCGCTGCAGGAGCGTGGTTTGAAGGTGGAGGTGGAGCGGGTGGTCTCGTTCGAGCTCGACGGGATGCGCTTTGACCGGGCGTTCCGCGTGGACCTGCTGGTGGAGGGCCGGGTGATCGTGGAGCTGAAGTCGGTGGAGAAGCTGGCGCCCGTCCACTCCAAGCAGCTCCTCACCTACCTGCGCCTCCTGAACCTGCCCGTGGGCCTGCTGATCAACTTTGGCGCGGTCCGGATGAAGGAGGGCGTGCACCGCATCGCGAACTCCCATCCGTCTCCCGTCCGCGTCATCCACGAAGATCGAGCCGCCTGACGCCGCGCGCGGAACCGCGTAGGTGCAGGGTCTGGGGTACTCTGCGTCCTCTGCGGCTCTGCGTGAGAAAGCAGTTTCGCAGTTGAAGTTCAAAGGCTCTGCAGCACGGGACGCATGCTGGACGGCGCGGGGGCAAAGAGCGACAGCTGGTCGGGGCTCGCGAACAGCGCCGCGAAGTCGTCCGGCGTGAGCGCCCGGGCCAGGCGCGACGCGTACGTGTCCCGCAGCACCCGCGCGTAGTGCTCCACGTCGTAGTCCCGCCGATCCGCCTCCCCGTCCTCCGTCGCGGGCACCACCGCGCCCCCGCCCCCCTGCGTGCGGTAGATGCGCACCTTCTCCCCCACCCGCCACGCCGTCCGCCCGCTGGACAGCAGCGCCTCGTACGACAGCTCCTTGCGCGTATCGCGCGACTCGGCGTACGCGGCCGGCGTCTTGGTCAGCCGCACGCGCGAGCCCACGTCGCTCGTGGGCAGCTCGCGGCGGCGCAGCGCGTCCAGCGTCTCCAGGTACGCGTCGCGCACGCCGCCCAGGTCCCCCGCGAACAGGTGCAGCAGCGCGCGGCGCAAAAACGCCTCGCCGTACGGCTCCGACCGGCTGGAGCGGAACGCCACGCCCCGCAGCGTGAGCGTGCCGTCGTATCCCAGCAGCGCGTAGTTCTTGGGCTCGTGCGACAGCATGGCCGCGTACCGCCCCTCGAACTCCAGGTGCACCAGCGGCGGCAGCAGCGCCGCCACCTCGGCCACCACGCGCCGCTCGTCCGCCTCCGTCCACCCCTCCGGCACGGCGAAGTACACGCCGTCCGTGTCCGCCTCCAGCAGCGTCACCCCGCGCGCGGCCAGCTCCCGGCACATCAGCCCCAGCGTCTCGCGGCCGCGGCGCGTCACCTCGTTGGCCGCGTGCACGTCGTTGAAGCGCGTCAGCCCGCCCGCGGCCAGGTAGCCGTACGCGCTGTTGACGATGAGCTTCATCGCCCCCGACACGGCCTCGTGCGTGTGGCGCTCGGCGGACCCCGGCGGGGCGGCGCGGCCGGCGGCCTTGGCGGCCAGGCGCTGCTCCACCAGTCGGTCCACGAGGGCCAGCAGCGCGCCCAGGTGGTCCCGCGCCGGGCCGATGCGGTGCTGCCGCATGAGCGACGGGTACAGGCTGGCCACGTCGGCCTTGACCACGCGCCACGCCACGCCCGTGGCGAACAGGTGCAGCGCGGCGCCGCTGTGGGGCGTGCCGTCCGGCAGCCGGTGCGCGGGAAGCGCCGCGCCCGCCCGCAGGTACGCGCGCACGAGCAGCGGGTCGATGACGCCCGTGGCCGGCCCCGCGTCCGCCAGGCGCTCGTACCGGCGCGGGGCCATCCGCGCCAGGGCGAACGCCGCGCCCCCCAGCAGCCGCGCGATGGCGGCCACCTCCTCCACGTCGTCCTCGGCGTAGCGGCGGATGCGCTCCGGGTCCGTCCGGTAGACCGTGTGGATGAGGTGGCCGGGGACGTACTCGCGGTCCGGCGCGGCCACGCCCAGGTGCCGCGCCACGGCCTTGAGCCCGTGCCCCGGCAGCTCGCGCGTGGCGAAGTCGTAGCGCGCCACGGCGTCCATCGTGTCGATGAGCTCGCGGCCCGGCGCCACGAACCGCACGCGGCGGTCGCTGTCCTCCTCCCGCGCCACGCCGCGGCGGGCGGCCCGCTCGCGCAGTCCCCTGCCCTCCAATCGGCCCAGGACGAGCGGGACGCGCAGGCGGGCCGCGCGCTGGGCCAGGAACGGCAGGTCGAAGCCGTGCAGGTTGTGGTTCTCGATCACGTCCGGGTCCGCCGCCCGCACGGTCTCCGCCAGGCGGAGGATGAGATCCGCCTCCGCCGCGTCGCCCGTGCCGTGCGCCTCCAGCGTCTCCGTGCGCCCGTCCGGGTGGCGGACGGCGATCATGAACACGCGATCCCGCCGCGCGTCCAGCCCCGTCGTCTCCAGGTCGAACTGCAGGCGCCGCAGGTCGTCGAACGTCAGCCCGCGAAAGTACGTGCGCCCCGTCGCCACGAGGTACTGCTCGTCCGGCGGCAGGACGAGGGCGCTCTCCGCGCCCAGCTCGCGCAGGTGGCCCACGGGCCGCCCGTAGCGCCGCGACGCCCCGTGCAGCACGGCCTGCGTCAGCACGTCCCCGTGCTCCGCGGTCACGAGAAAGCGCAGCTCGCCGACCCCTTCCAGCTCGCGGTACCCCACCCGCGCGCCCGCCGTCCCCTCCGGCGCGAGAGCGTCGCCCAGGTGGCGCAGGTCGTCCAGCCGGTCCAGCAGGAGCCACGGGCGAAAGCGCACCTCCTCGCGGACGATTTCGCCCGTCTCCACGATCCGCCGCCACACGGTCGCGCGCCCGTCCGCCTCCGCCCACACGGAGACGATGCCGGGCGTGGGATCCCATCCCCACAGCCACTCGTCCTGGCGGGTCGTGTCCGTCACGCGCATGATGGAACGTTGAGGATGTCGGGTCCGGCGCGGAGGCGCCCGTTTCGAGCCTGCCCCGGAGCGTGGAGGCGAAAGGTTCCCGAAGAGTAGCGCCCCGCGTGACGGATGGCGAGGGTTCACCGTCCAGCCACGGAGCGCGTAGCAGGACGTGGCAGACGGCGTTGACGGGGGTCTGCGGCGGCGCTACGCTGCCGTCCGTCCGTTCCCCCGGTCCGGGATCGGCACGGAACTCCGCGCGCCGGCGGACGGTACGCGTCCCACGACCCACCCGCCGGGCGGCCCGCCCCCCCGCCGCCCGGCCTTCATCCCGCAACAGAGACGAGACGATGCGCATCCATCGCCCCCTGAAGTCCCTGTTCGTCTCCACGCTCCTGGTCGCCGCGGCCGGGTGCTCCATGAGCGCGGCCCCACCGCCTCCGCCGCCCCCTCCCCCGCCGCCGCCGCCTCCCCCTCCGCCCGCCGCGCAGCCGATGATGGCCCGGGTGCAGGAGAACGCCGCCGGCCGCGTAACGATGGCCGACACCTCCCGGTTCAATACCGAGGAGTACAACCGCATCGACGAGAACCCGTTCCGCACGGTGCGCGACGCGCCGCTCTCCACGTTCGCCATCGACGTGGACGCCGCCTCGTACAGCAACGTGCGCCGCTTTCTCCGCGAGCGCCGGCTCCCGCCGCGCGACGCCGTGCGCATCGAGGAGCTCGTCAACTACTTCGAGTACGACTACCCGGACCCCGTGGGCGAGCACCCGTTCTCCATCACCACGGAAGTGTCCGTGGCGCCGTGGAACGAGCATCACCGCCTGGTGGCCGTCGGTCTGCAGGGGCGGCGGATGGAGCAGCGGGAGATGCCGGCCGCCAACCTCGTCTTCCTGGTGGACGTCTCGGGCTCCATGGGCGAGCCCAACAAGCTGCCGCTGGTCAAGGAAAGCCTGCGGATGCTGGTGAACAACCTGCGGCCGCAGGACCGCGTGTCCATCGTGGTCTACGCGGGCGCGGCGGGGCTCGTGCTTCCCAGCACGCCGGGCAACGAGCGGGCGCGCATCCTGGAGGCGCTGGAGCGGCTGAACGCGGGCGGATCCACGGCCGGCGGCCAGGGCATCCTGCTGGCGTACGAGACGGCGCGGCAGTCGTTCATTCCCGGCGGCAACAACCGCGTGGTGCTGGCCACGGACGGCGACTTCAACGTGGGCGTGAGCAGCGAGGGCGAGCTGGTGCGGCTCATCGAGCGCAAGCGCGACGAGGGCGTGTTCCTCACCGTGCTGGGCTTTGGCACCGGCAACCTGGCCGACGCGCGGATGGAGCAGATCGCCGACCACGGCAACGGCAACTACGCCTACGTGGACGGGATCTCCGAGGCCCGCAAGGTGCTCGTGCGCGAGATGGGCGGCACGCTGCTCACCATCGCCAAGGACGTGAAGGTGCAGGTGGAGTTCAACCCGGCGCGCGTGGCCGCCTACCGGCTCATTGGCTACGAGAACCGGGTGATGAGCAGCGAGGCGTTCAACGACGACCGGCGCGACGGCGGCGAGCTGGGCGCCGGCCACTCGGTCACGGCGCTGTACGAGATCATCCCCGCCGGGGCAAACGCGCAGGTGGCCCAGGCGGACCCGCTGCGGTACCAGGAGGTGCGCCCCACGCCTGGCGCCGCCGCCAGCGACGAGCTGATGACGGTCAAGCTGCGCTACAAGGCGCCGGACGGCGACCGAAGCTGGCTCATCGAGCAGCCCGTGCGCGACCGGGGCACGGAGCTGGGCCGCACGAGCGACGACTTCCGCTTTGCCGCCGCCGTGGCCGCGTGGGGCATGCTGCTGCGCCAGTCGGAGCACCGCGGCGAGGCGTCGTGGGAGGCCACGGCCCAGCTGGCGCGCGGCGCCATGGGCCACGACGAGCACGGCTACCGCGCCGAGTTCCTGCGCCTGCTGGACGAGAGCGCCGCGCTCTCTGCCCGGCGCGTCTCCGGCTCCGACCGCGAGCGCTGACGGACGGCAACGGCTTCTCACACAGAGGGAGCAGAGGCAGCAGAGTACCCCGGTTCCGCGCGGAGCCGGGGTTCCTCGTTCCGGGACGATGGTTCACGGCGGAGAAGCCGACTCTCGTGCGCGAATCACGGCCGTGCACGTGCCGGGTTCTCCTCTCTCCGCGAGGAACGAGCGGGGAGAGGCCGGGAGAGGGGCGGGTTGCTGCCGGCGAGAGGTGTCCGGATGCCCAGGATGAAGGTCTCCCCCTCCCCCGCGAAGCGGGGGCAGGGGGCCGGGGGGAGGGGGCCCTCGGCGAGCCGGCAGAAACTCCGCCTCCTCCGCTCGATCCATCCACACCCCCCACGCAGAAGGCCGGCCCGGGGCTCCTCGCGGAGCGTCCGAACCGGCCTCTACTCGTCTCCCCGGCGGCGAAAGAAGGGGAAGATGCGGGACCTTCGCCGCGGCGCGGTCACGGAGAACCGCATGTACTCCACCTGGTCCCCCACCTGCAGGACCACGAAGTACACCGCCGTGGGAACGGGCCGCCCCTGCAGGTCGCGACCGTCCCAGTACGCCTGCTTTCGGCCGGGCTCGGTGTAGCGAAGGTTGAGCACCGGCACGTTGCTTCCGCGCGGATGCCCCTACCGCCTTGGGGATGGCCACCAGCTGACCAAGCATGTTCACGATGCGGATGGTGACCAGCCGCGGCTCACCAGCCGTGATGCGCTCCTCCAGGACGAAGGGAATGTACGTGTTGGGATTTGCCGGCTCGGGGTAGTTCTGCTCCAGGCGAAAGCCCCGGGACTGCGCGGCGTTGCCCTGCGCGTGCGCGCCGGGCGGGGAAAGACAGCCGCAAACGAGCCACAGAAGGAGCAGAACAGATGGTGCACGCAGCATCAGCACCCTTTCTGTTCACCAGGTTTCGTGCGTGGTTTGCTCCTCCGAAATGCGGGTCCTGCGGTTGGATTGGCAGTCAACATACCCGCGCCGCACGGGCGGGGTCAAGCAACATCCGGCGCACCAACTGTTTGCCGCCCGTCCTCGTCGTCCCCCTCCGGGGACGCGGGCGCGCCGGCCACCATCCCGGCGCTCTCCAGGAACAGGTCCATCGACCGGAACGGCCGCTCCTGCGCCAGCTGCGCGTCCAGGAACGTCTTGAGCAGCGCGCGGTGCGTGCCCGGGCGGGCCACGCCGCCCTCGGGCACGTGGCCGGACAGCATCCGCCGCACCTCCGCCCGGCTCCCCGCATCCAGCACGCGCCCCACCCGCCTGCACCCCGTGCACGCCACCCCGCCGGCCACCGCGTCAAAGCGCACGGGCTCGTCCGCGTCCAGTTCGCGGCCGCAGTGGATGCACGCCGCCGCCTGCGGCTCGAAGCCCAAGAGCACGACGAGCGTCCACGCGCCCGTGAGCGACGCGGCCAGCGCCTCTTCGGGGTTCCGCGCCTGGGCCACGAGGTCCCACGCGTCGGCCAGGGCGTGGTACAGGCCGGGATGCGGCTCTTCCGTCCCCGTCCGCATCACCAGCTCGGCCAGCAGCGACGCGCCCGCGAAGCCCACGAGCGAGCGGCCCAGCGCCTGCCGGCTG
>NZ_DASURI010000450.1:0-7371 GCF_036280135.1 Longimicrobium sp. | reverse complement strand
CCTGGGGCTGATGATGGTGAGCAACGTGCTCTACCCCGTGATGCCGCGGTTCACCGTGCGCACGTGGGGCGGGCGGTTCGCCATCTTTCTGGCCGTGGCGTCACTGGTGTCGGCGTTCACGTATCCCGAGTACTTCTTTTTCCCCTTCTCCATCCTGTACATCACCTACGGGCTGGTGCGGTCGGTGGCGATGGGGCTGGCGGAGCGTCTGCCGGAGCGTGACTTCCTGGAAGACGAGCTGGAGCCGGATGAACGGCGCGAGCTGGACTACGAGCAGATTCGCCCGCGGCGCTTTGGGCGGCGCAAGGCGGATCGCAGACCTATGAATCGCGGAGATCGCACGTGACGGAATACGGCATCGAGGTGCGGGTTACGCCGCGCCGCGGCATCCTGGACCCGCAGGGCAAGGCGGTGGGCGGCGCGCTGTCGTCGCTGGGCTTCGACGGCGTGGGCGAGGTGCACGTGGGCCGGCTGATCGTGTTTGGCCTGGCGGCGGAGAGCGAGGCCGACGCGCGCGAGCGGGCCGACGCCATGTGCCGCCAGCTGCTGGCCAACCCCGTGACCGAAGACTACCAGGTGGCGGTGCGGGCGCCCGCCGGGAGCGCCGCGTGAAGATCGGCGTGGTGACCTTCCCCGGCAGCAACTGTGACTACGACTGCTACAAGGCCGTCCAGGAAGGGCTGGGGGCCGAGGCCGTCTACCTGTGGCACAAGGAGCACGACCTGCAGGGGGTGGACGCCGTCTTTCTCCCCGGCGGGTTCAGCTACGGCGACTACCTGCGGGCGGGCGCCATCGCGGCGCACAGCCCCATCATGCGCGAGGTGATCGCCTTCGCCAACGACGGCGGCCCGGTGGCGGGCATCTGCAACGGGTTCCAGATCCTGTGCGAGAGCGGGCTGCTGCCGGGCGCGCTCATCCGCAACCGCGGTCTCAAGTTCCGCAGCCGCGACGTGCTGCTGCGGGTGGAGCGCGCGGCGGCGCCGTTCACCACCGAGTACACGGTGGGCGAGGTGCTGCGCATTCCCATCGCGCACGGCGAGGGGTGCTACACGGCCGAGCCGGAGACGCTGGACGCGCTGGAGGCCAACGGGCAGGTGGTGTTCCGCTACTGCGACCGCGAGGGCGAGGCGACGCCGCAGGCCAACCCCAACGGCAGCGCGCGCAACATCGCGGGCATCGTGAACGGGGCCGGCAACGTGCTGGGGATGATGCCGCACCCGGAGCGCGCCATGGACCGGGCGCTGGGCAGCGAGGACGGCCTGGGCGTGTTTCGGTCGGTGGCGGAGTTCCTGGTACCGAGCTGAACAAGTACCAAGTACCAAGTACCAAGTACCAAGTGGCATGGACGGCGCGGATCTGATCCGGTAAAGGCCGTCCGCTCGCCGGAGCGAATGAATTCGCCGCTGAAAAGTCGCGAAGTCCGCCTGCGCGGACTGCCCCAGCGGATGCCGGCCCAGGTGCACCGGGGCGACCTTCGATGGCGCAAAGGCCGCAACGGTGTACGGCGACGGAGTGCGGCAGGAGCCGGCGGCGAAGGCCGACATCACGTTTTCGGTGCCGCGAATTCATTCGCCGGGGCTGGGGCGCGGCGACGGTGCGACATGCCGACGCAGATCCGCACTCGGCATCCGGCACGGACGGCGCCCGGCTCGGGACCGAAGTTCACTTGGCACTTGGCACTTGGCACTTGGCACTTGGCACTTGGCACTCGGCACTCGGCACTCGGCACTTGGCACTTGGTACTCGCCACTTGGTACTTTCCCCTTCTCCCGGAGGCGTGAGATGAAGAACGCGATCCTGCTGGCCCTGGCGGCGATGTCCGTCGCCGCCGCGCCGGCCGCCGCGCAGACCATCGCGCAGGGGATGACACCCGCGCAGGTGCAGTCGGAGTTCGGCGCGCCGGCCACCACGCGCGACGCCGGCGACTGGACGTACTGGTACTACCACAACGGCTGCCCCCGCCGCTGCGGCAGCGACGACGTGGTCTTCTTTCAGAACGACCGCGTGGTGGCCGCCGTGCTGCGGACCAACCGCCGCCACTACCGCGGCCCGCAGGCCGACGACGCGCTGCAGGCGGCGGACGACGGCACCAGCGGCGTGCGCGTGAACGCGGCGCCGGGCGCCGGCGAGCCCGCCCGCGTGGGCGGCGTGCGCGTGGAGTCGGAGCCGGCCGGCACGATGGTGATCCCGCCGCAGGGCACGCCCGTGGAGGGAACGCCCGTGCCGGCGCGCGAGGGGCGCCCGGGCGAGCCGTCCACCATCCGAATCGAGAACACGGACGGGACGGCGCCGGCCCCCACGACGGTCATCCGCGCCGAGCCCGTGGACGGCAACGGCGCCACGGCCGCCCCGGCGGAGAACACCGAGGCCACGGACACGCAGGGCCAGACGTCCATCGACCGCAAGAACCAGCGGAACGAGCGCGACCGCACCCGCCAGCCCACGGCCACGGAGCGCGCGCGCCAGAACGACCGCCGGGGAAATCCTTGAAACGACGAGTGCGAAAGTGCGGGAGTGCGAAAGTGCGAGAGTAACGACTCGCGCCTTTCGCTCTTTCACTTTCGCACTTTCGCACTTTCGCACTCTCGCACCTGCCGTTATGCCCGAGCCCAGACCCGGAGACCCGCGGATCACCCCCGAGCTGGTGGCCGACCACGGGATCAGCGAGCACGAGTACTCGCTGATCCTGGACATCCTTGGCCGCGAGCCCACCTACACCGAGCTCGGCGTGTTCAGCGCCATGTGGAGCGAGCACTGCGGCTACAAGAACAGCAAGCCGCTCCTCCGCAAGCTGCCCACCAAGGCGCCGTGGGTGCTGCAGGGCCCCGGCGAGAACGCCGGCGTCATCGACGTGGGCGAGGGGCTGGCCGTCGCCTTCAAGATCGAGTCGCACAACCACCCCAGCGCCGTGGAGCCCTACCAGGGCGCCGCGACGGGCGTGGGCGGCATCCTGCGCGACGTGTTCACCATGGGCGCGCGCCCCATCGCCTGCCTCAACTCCCTGCGCTTTGGCGAGATCGACGGCGCGGACGCCGACCGCGTGCGCTACCTGTTCGCCGGCGTGGTCAAGGGCATCGGCGACTACGGCAACTGCGTGGGCATCCCCACGGTGGCCGGCGAGGTGTACTTCGACGCGGCGTACGAGGGCAACCCGCTCGTGAACGCCATGGCCATCGGCCTCATGAAGAAGGAAGAGCTCATCCGCGGCGTCGCGTCCGGCGTGGGCAACCCCATCATGGCCGTCGGCAGCAAGACGGGGCGGGACGGCATCCACGGCGCCACCTTCGCCAGCGCCGAGCTCAGCGAGGAGAGCGAGGCCAAGCGGCCCATGGTGCAGGTGGGCGACCCGTTCACGGAAAAGCTGCTGCTGGAGGCGTCGCTGGAGCTCATCCGCAGCGGCCACATCGTGGGCATCCAGGACATGGGCGCGGCGGGGCTCGTCTCGTCCTCGACGGAGATGGCGGCGCGCGGCGGCACGGGCGTGGACATCGAGATCACCAAGGTCCCCGTCCGCGAGACGGGGATGACGCCGTACGAGATCCTGCTGAGCGAGACGCAGGAGCGCATGCTTGTCGTCGCCAAGGAAGGCCGCGAGGACGACGTGCGCGCCATCCTGGGCCGCTGGGACCTGGACGCCGAGACCATCGGCCACGTGACGGACACGGGGCGCTACGTGGTGCGGGAGAACGGGACGGTCGTCGTCGACATCCCCGGCGAGCCGCTCGTGGACGCCTGCCCCACCTACACCCGCGAGGGCCGCGAGGCGCCCGAGATCACCGAGGCGCGCCGCTTCGATCCCTCGTCCCTGGAGGCGAAGGCGGAGGAGGCGGATCCCACCTGGACGCTGCGCCAGCTGCTGGACTCGCCCACGGTGGCCAGCAAGCGCTGGGTGTACGAGCAGTACGACAGCACCGTGCGCACGGGCACCGTCGTGGGTCCCGGATCGGACGCCGCCGTCGTGCGGCTGCGGGGAACGCGCAAGGCCATCGCGGCCACGGTGGACTGCAACAGCCGCTACGTCTACCTGAACCCGTACGTGGGCGGGCAGATCGCCGTGGCCGAGGCGGCCCGCAACCTGGCGTGCAGCGGTGCGCTGCCCCGCGCGGTGACGGACAACCTGAACTTCGGCAACCCGCTCAAGCCGGAGGTCTACCACCAGCTGAGCGAGTCGCTGCGGGGCATCGGCGAGGCGTGCGAGGCGTTCCAGACGCCCGTGACGGGCGGCAACGTGTCGCTGTACAACGAGAACCCGCGCGGCGCCATCTATCCCACGCCCACCATCGGCATGGTGGGCGTGGTGGAGGACCTGGCGCACGTGACCACGGCGGCCTTCAAGGAGGCCGGCGACGCCATCGTGCTGCTGGGCGAGAACACGGCGGAGCTGGGCGGCAGCGAGTACCTCAAGGTCATCCACGGCCGCGTGGCCGGCGACGCACCGGCCGTGAGCCTGGAGGGCGAAACGGCCCTGCAGACGGCCGTGCTCGCCATGATCCGCGCAGGGGTCGTGCGGTCCGCGCACGACACGGCGGAGGGCGGCCTGGCCGTGGCCCTGGCCGAGAGCGCGTTCGGCGAGGCGCCGTTCGGCGTGGACGTGGAGCTGACGGACGACCTGCCCGCCAACGCGCTGCTCTTTGGCGAGGCGCAGGGGCGCATCGTGCTGAGCTGCGCGGACGGCGACGTGAACGAGGTGCTGGCCATCGCGCGCGAGCACAACGTCCCGGCAAAGCGCATCGGCACGGTGGGCGCGCCGTTCGGCACGTTCGCCATCCGCACGCCGCGCGGCTCCGTCCAGGCGCCCGCGTCGGAGCTGGTGGCCCTCCACGAGAACGCCATCCCGCGCCGGATGGAGGGCAGCATCGAGGACCTGGAGACGTCGCTGGAGTCCCTCGTCCAGAACGGGCAGGAGTAAACGCCCGTTCCACGGGCGCACGTCGTGCAGGGAGCGCGAGGACCCGCCGGCCGGGGTCCCTGCCCTCCCTGCACGCGTCGTTTCCGGCCCCCGCGGCCGGCGCGCGTGCCGCGGCCGGCGCCATGACCGCAAATCCTGGCGGATGGTGAACGCACCTGATATCGTCCGCCACACAATGTCCCGCCCCACACTGCATCGAGAGCGACGGACCGGATGAAAGCCACCCGTGACGCGGCCGGCCCCGCGACGGGCGCCCCCCGTCCCCGCGACGCGCGCGTACGGCTCGCCCCGCCGCGCGAGCCGCGCATCGCCGTCGTCATCCCCGGCTACCGCGCCGCCGACACCGTGGCGGAGGTCATCGCGGCCATCCCGCCCCTGGTCTGGCGCGTCTACGTGGTGGACGACGGCTGCCCCCAGGGCACGGGCGACCGCGCGGAGGGCGTGGACGACCGCGTGCGCGTGCTGCGCAACCCGCGCAACCTGGGCGTGGGCGGCGCCACCAAGCGAGGCTACGCCGAGGCCCTGCGCGACGGCGCGGACGTGGTCGTCAAGCTGGACGCGGACGGGCAGATGGACCCGGCGTTCATCCCGCGGCTGGTGGCGCCGCTGCTGGCCGGGCGCGCGGACTACGCCAAGGGCAACCGGTTCGCGCCGCTCCACCGCACCCCGCGCGGCGCCCCGCCCGCGGAGAGCCGGCCCATGCCGCCCGTCCGCCGCCTGGGCAACAACGTGCTGTCCTTTCTGCACAAGGGCGTGACGGGCTACTGGGGCATCGTGGACCCCACCAACGGCTACACGGCCATCCACCGCGCGGCCCTGGAAAGCATCGACCCGGCGCGGGTGGCGGACTGCTACTTCTTCGAGACGGACATACTGTTCCACCTGAACCTGGCCGACGCGGTGGTGCACGACGTGCCGCTCCCCGCGCGCTACTCGGGCGAGGTGAGCAGCCTGAGCGTGCGGCGGTTCCTGGTGCGCTTTCCCCTGCTGGCGGCCAGCCGCTTTTTGCGGCGCGTCGGGGTGAAGTACTTCCTGCAGGACTTCAACGTGGCGTCGCTGCAGCTGCTGCTGGGGCTGCCGCTGGTGCTGGCCGGCGCCTGCTTCGGCTTTTACCGCTGGATGGCGGCGCTGGAGAGCGGCGTGGCCAACACGGCCGGGACGGTGATGTTCGCGGCCCTGCCCATCATCCTGGGGTTCCAGCTGCTGCTGTCGGCGCTCACGTACGACGTGATGCACACGCCCCGCGTTCCCCTTTCCGCGCGGGGCGAGGACGGCGGATGACGGACGCACGGCCGGCGGCGGAAGCACGGATGATGGCGGACGGGCGAGGGGGGACGCTCCCGCGCTGGATGGCCGCGCCCTCGCCGGCCCTGGCGTTCGCGCTGGCGGCGGCGGTGCACGCGGGCTACGCGCTGCTGACGGGCGCGGCGTTCGGCGGCGACTCGGAGGGATACTCCCAGGCGGCGGACCGGCTGATCGCCAGCGGCTTTGACTACGCGGGCGTCGTGGGGCAGACGCAGTCCACCTACCCCGCGGCCATGTACGTGCTGTTCGCGACGGTGGTGGCGCTGCTCAAGCTCGTCTTTGGCGGGGCATGGGCCGCGGCGCTCGTGGGGCTGAACGTGCTGGCCGCCGCGGGGACGGCGGCGCTGGCCGTGTCCGTCGCGCGGCGGGCGACGGACAGCGCCCTGGCGGCGTGGGGCGCGCTGGCGCTGTTCACGGCCTCGTTCCCCGTCACCCGGTGGACGCCGTTCATCCTTTCCGACACCACCTTTCTCTTCCTGGCCTTTCTCGTCTTCGCGGCGGCGGCGGACCGCGTGCTTCACCGCGACAAGGGGTGGGCGCCCGTGTTCGCCCTGGCCGCCGTGGCCGCGTTCTACCGGCCCACGGGCGCGGTGCTGCTCCCCGCCGCCGCCTGGGCCCTGTACCTGGCCCGCAGCCGGCCGGGACGGGGGCGCCGCATCGTCACGGGGCTCGTGGCGGGAGCGGGCGTGGCCGGCGTGCTCGTGTTCTCGTGGATCATGCAGCGGCCCGCGCGCTGGCCCCTGGGCGCGCTCACGGGGACGGTGGAGCGGACGGCGCGGTTCTACCGCGTCGGCGAGGTGGTGTCGGGGCGGGAGCCGACCTTTCACGCGCCGCCGTCCACGGTGGCGGACTACGCGGCCATCACGGCGGACCGGTTCATCCATTTCTTCGCCGTGGGCGCGAGCGACTTCAGCCTGGCGCATACGCTGGTGAACGCGGCGTTCTTCGTCCCCGCGTACCTGCTGGCGGCGTGGCTGTTCGTCGCCATGCTCCGCGGGCGCGACGGCCTGACGCAGCCCCGGCGCGACGTCTTCCTGGCGGCCGCGGGGTTCGTGCTGGCCACGGCGGCGTTCCACGCGCTGCTGCAGGTGGACTTCGACTGGCGCTACCGCCTGCCCGTCCTTCCCCACCTGATGGTCCTGGCGGCGGGGGGGATC
>NZ_DASURI010000449.1:0-2970 GCF_036280135.1 Longimicrobium sp. | reverse complement strand
CACGTCCGCGCGGCTCCACGCGTCCAGCACGAGGCGGCGCTCCTCCCCGGGGAGGATCCGCAGCCGGTCCACGGGACGATGCTCATCCGCCGCCATCTCCCGCAGCACCCGCCGCAGGTAGCCGGCCCAGCGCTCCACCGTCTCCCGGCGAAAGAGGGCGGTGGCGTACTCCACGGCGCCCGTGATGCACCCGTCCTTCTCCCACAGCGCCAGCGACAGGTCGAACTTGGCCGTGTCGTGCGCGGGGGCCCCCAGGGGCTCCGTCCGCAGGCCGTGGAGGCTCAGGCCGTCTCCCAGCGCGCTCTGCCAGGCGAACAGCACCTGGAACAGGGGGCTGTAGGCCAGGCTGCGCGCGGGGCGCACCCGCTCCACCACCTGCTCGAAGGGGATGTCCTGGTGCTGCTGCGCCTCCACCGCCCGCGTGCGCACCTGCGCCAGCACGTCGGCCACGGTGGGCGCGGCGGACAGGTCCACGCGCAGGGCCAGCGTGTTGACGAAGAAGCCGATGAGCCCCTCGACCTCGCGCCGGTCGCGCCCGGCCATGGGCGTGCCCACCACCACGTCGTCCTGGCCGGAGAGCCGGGCGAGCACGATGGCCCACCCGGCCAGCAGCGTCATGAACAGCGTGGTGCCGCTGCGCCGCGACAGCGCCCGGAGCGCCGCGCTGAGCTCCGCGTCCAGCGCCACGGGAACGGAAGCGCCCGCGAAGTCCTGCCGCGCCGGGCGGGGGTGGTCCGCCGGCAGCTCCAGCAGCTCCGGCGCGCCCGCCAGCGCCTGCTCCCAGAACGCCGCCTGCCGCTCCAGCAGCTCGCCGCTCACCCGGCGGCGCTGCCACGCCGCGAAGTCCGCGTACTGCGTGGGCAGCGCGGGGAGCGGGTCCGCCGCGCCCGTGCCGAAGGCCTCGTACAGCGCGCCCAGCTCGCGGCCCAGCACGCCCATGGACCAGCCGTCGCTGACGATGTGGTGCAGGGTGATGAGCAGCGCGTGCTCATCGTCGGCCACGCGGACCAGGGTGCCGCGGACGAGCGGGCCCGCCGCCAGGTCAAAGCGCGCCGCCGCCTCGTCGCGCACCAGGGCGTCGAGCGCGGCGCGGGGGTCGGGCGTGTCCCGCACGTCGTGCTGGGCCAGGGGAAAGCCGCCGGGCGCGGAGACCCGCTGCACCGGCTTGCCGTCCGCCTGTCCGAACGTCGTCCGCAGGACCTCGTGCCGCTCCACGATCCGGTCCAGCGCGCGGCGCAGGGCGGGCACGTCCAGGGGCCCCGTGAGGGCGAGCCGCAGGGGGATGTGGTACGTGCCGCCCAGCTCCTCCAGCGCCTCCAGGAACCACAGGCGCTGCTGGGAGAAGGAAAGCGGCGCGACCCGCGAGCCCGCGGGCTCCTTGCGCATCAGGGACTCCAGGAGCGCCCGCTTCTCCTGGGGAGAAAGGCTCCGTGCGCGCGACAGGTCGTTGGTCATCAGGCGGTTCGGTTCGAAAGCAGATCAGCCGGCGGCGCGGCGACGTCGTCCGCCGGACGGCACGCGGCGGGAGGGAGCAACAAGGCAGCGGGCGGCCCGGCTCGCCGAACGAGCCCCGGGCCGCCGCGTGTGCTCGCTGCGGATCGCGCGTGAAATGTCGGCAGACGAAACTGCGGGCAACAAACGGGATGGGATGCGAAATTCAAATATAACCGGCGCAAAACCATCCTTCAACCGGTCCCCCCCTCCCCCGGGGACCGGGATCGTGGTCCTGACGTGGCGTATCAGGAGCCGTGGACGGCGAGCGCGGCCTGGAGGCCCCGGGCCACCGCCTCGCCCAGCACGGCCACGTTGAAGCGATCGAACATGGACTGGTGGTCCCCCGGCACGGGCGTCACCCGCAGCGAGCCCTCGGGGAGCAGGTCCCGCCAGCCGCGCGACGGCTCGTCCACCATCGCGCCCTCCCGGGCGGAGAAGTGGTGCACGAGCACGGGGATGGGCCGTACCTCGTATCCCCGCACGGCCTGGTCGTTCACGCGCCCGCGCGCTCGCATCTCCCGGAACTGCGGCGCCGTCACGTGGCCGGGGAGCTTGCCCTCGGCGTGCAGCCGCGCCACGTACGCCTCGAAGTCCGCGTCCCCGTCGCGGTCCGCGGAGCGGGCCGTCCGGGGCGGCGCCTCTCCGTGTCCGATCGCGTCCGGGTCCACGGCGTCCATGGGCGGCAGCGTGCGGAAGTACGCGGGCGGGTACGTGTCCAGCATCCCCAGGAACTCCACCGTCTCGCCCCCCGCGATGAGCTGCGCGGCGATCTCGTACGCCAGCACGCCGCCGAACGACCAGCCGGCTACGCGGTACGGCCCGGCGGGCTGCACCTCGCGGATCATCCCCACCAGCCGCGCCGCCATCTCCTCCACCGTCCGCGGCGCCGCGTCCGAGAGGGGCGGTGCCGGGAGCGCGTACACCGGCACCTCCTGGCTCAGGTGGGGATGCAGCTTTTGCGCGTAGGCAATGGACCCCGCGCCCGTGTACGCCAGGAAGAGCGGGGGCTCCGAGCCCGTGGCGCGGACGGCGACGGCCCGGTCGGCGGGGACGGGAGCCTCCGGCGCGAAGAGGCGCGCGGCGAGCGATTCCACGGTTGGATGCGAGAAGACGTGCGTCAGGGGAACCTCCACCCCCAGCGCCTGCCGCATGCGCGCGATCACCCGCACGGCCGAGAGCGAGTGCCCGCCCAGCGCGAAGAAGTTGTCGCCGCGGCCCACCCGCTCCACGCCCAGCGCCTCGGCCCAGATCCCGGCCAGCGCCTGCTCCGTCTCGCCCACGGGCGCCTCGTACGCCCGCGCCGTGAACGAGGCGGCTTCGGGCGCGGGGAGGGCCCGGCGGTCCAGCTTGCCGTTGGGCGTGACGGGGAACGCGTCCATCCGCACGAACGCCGCGGGGACCATGAACTCCGGCAGCGCCTCGGCCAGGTGCCCCCGCAGCGCCTCGCTCTCCACCGCCTCGCCCGTGAAGTACCCC
>NZ_DASURI010000448.1:0-8415 GCF_036280135.1 Longimicrobium sp. | reverse complement strand
CGATCAGCTGCGGCGGATGCGGACGGCGCCGGAGCCGGTCTCGATCTCGAGGCTTCCGCGGCCGTCGCCCACGCGGCCCTGGAACGTGGTGCGGGTCGCGCGGCGGCCGCTCACGGGGCCATCCACCGTGATGGCGCCGTTCCCCGTCTCGATCTCCATCTGCGCCCCGAACGTGCGCGGCAGCGTCACCGTCACGGCGCCCGAGCCGGTGCCGATCTCCAGGTCCGCGTCGCTCGCCAGCCCCAGGTCCACGGAGCCGCTGCCCGTCCGCGCCAGGACCTCGGGCGCGGCCACGCCGGCCAGGTTGATGCTGCCGGAGCCCACGATGGCCTCCAGCGCCTCGGCGCGGATGCCCGTGCCGCGGATGGAGCCGCTGCGCGCGGCCAGGTCCACCGTGCCGCCGCGCACGTTGGCCACCGTCACGGCCCCGCTGCGCGTCTCCACGGCCAGCGGGCCCCGCGTGTCGCGCACGTCCACGGCGGCGGCATGGGCGTTCACCGTCACGCGGCCGTTCACGTTCGCCACGCTCACCCGGCCCACGCCCTGCCGCACCTCCACCGCGCGCCCGGCGGGGACCAGCACGCGGACGTCGGCCCAGGCGCGAGTGCCCGTGCCGGCGCCCGCCACCGTCACCTGCTGCGAGGACATGCCGCCGCCCAGCCGCCCGTCGCGCCGCACGCCCACGGTGGACCGGGCGCGGGCGCCCATGGCGGGATACACCACGGGGCCCGCGGGATACACCACGCGCACCTCGCCGCCCTCGCGCGTCACGCGCAGCCGCGCCGCGTCGGGCCCGCCGCGCGTGACCTCCACCACGACGGCGCTGCCCGTGCCCGCCGCCACCGTGACCACGCCGGCCAGGTTGTGCACGGTAGCGCTGCGGCCGTCCAGCGTGAACCGCTCCGCGCGCTGGGCCGCGGCGGGCGCCGCGGCAAGGACGGCCGCGAGCCCAGCCAGGGCCAGCCGCGCCAGGCGGCGGGGAGGGGAAAGGATCATCCGCGAAGTCTCTCGGTCAGGGAAGCAGATCAATGCGAAGGAGAGCCGGCGGAAACGCGAGAGGGCCGCCGTTCCCGGCGGCCCTCTCTACCGTCCTAGCGGCGGGTGAGTTTCACCGCCCCGCTGAACGTGGTGATGTTCAGGCTGGGACCCCCGCTTCCCAGGGTGCCGTGCCACTCGCGCCCGTCGCGGCGCAGGCGCCAGTCGCTATCCACCCCGCCGCTGAAGCTGGTGACCGTCACGTCCGCGGCGGTGTTGCCGGGCAGGCGCAGCTCCACCGAGCCGGCGTGGCTGGTGACGTCCAGGGCGCCGCCCAGCGTGCCGCTCACCACCACCGAGCCCGACACCGTCTCCACGTTGCCCCGCAGGCGCGACCCGCTCACGGTAACGCTGCCGGCCACGGAGTTGATCTCCACCCGCCCGCCGGTGACGTTGGCCACCCGCACGGCGCCGTTCAGGGCGTGGATGTCGGCCTCGCCCACGGTGCCGGCGATCTCCACGGCGCCGGCCATGGCCGAGATCTCGGCGCGCTGCCGCACCGTGCCCGACACCCGCACGGGGCCGGCCATGCTGGTGAGGATCACGCGGTCCGTCTGCGCGTCGACGGTGATGGCGCCCTGCTGCGAGTTCACCTCGATGGAGCGCGGGCTGCCCTGGATGGTGGTGGCGCCCGCGTGGGTGTTGCTCTCGATGGCGCCGTTCACCCCCGTGATGGTCACGGGCGCCGCCGCCGTCACCACGCTGAGCGACGAGCCCGCGGGGACGCGTACCTCCAGGGTGGCGGGGCCGGAGCGCCCGCGGCCCGCCACGCGCACCTCCGTGGTGCCGCCGCCGCCCTCCAGCACCACGCGGTCGCCGTCGCGGCCCAGGGTGCCCGTGACCTGCACCTCGTTGCGCCCCCAGCCCACCACGCGCAGGGAGCCGCTGTTGATGTTGATCTCCACCGTGCCGCGGGCACTGGCGTCGTGCCGGGCGTTCACCTGCCGCTGCGCGCCGGCCTCGCCGGCCAGCAGCAGCGCGGCGAGGGCCGCGGCATGGGAAAGGGTCCGGATGGGGCTCATGGTCGTGTATTTCCTCTCGGCCGGGGCGCGCGCGTCAGATGGAGACGGCGCGCCGCAGCACGTTCAGCTTGGCGTCGTAGGTGTCCGACAGCATCCGGGCGAGCTCGGGGCTGTGGGGGTCGGCCGCCAGGGCCGCGCGCGACTCGCGGATGGCCTGGTCGATGATGCGAAGGTTCTCCTCCAGCGCGGCCACCGTCTGCGGGGCCAGCTGGTCGCGCCGGGTCTCCAGCACCGCCTGCAGGTCGCCGATGGCCTTTTCGTACTCCGCCTCCACGGGGCGAAACGAGGCCAGGGCCGCGTTGCCGGTGGCCGAGGCCGGCGGCTGCGCCGGCTGGGCGGCGATGGTGGTGGGCTCGTCCGCGCCCCCGCCCATCACCTTCATGGTCGTGAGCGACGTCGTCACCACCAGCGCGATGCCGGCGGCGGCCGCCATCCACCAGGGCAGGGGGCGCACGGGCCGGGGCCCGATGGTGCGCACCTCGTCCACGCGCTCGACGGGGAGGGACGGCGGGGCCGCGCGGGCCTGCAGCCGCGGCGCGATGTCCTGCCACAGGTCGCGGGGCGGCGCGATGTCGCCGGGGAGCTCGGCGGCCTCGTCCAGCAGCATCCGCAGGGCCTGCTCCTCGGCCCGGCAGGGCTCGCACTGCATCAGGTGGCGCCGGACGTCACGCTCCTCGCGGGGGGACAGCTCGCCCCCCACGTAGTCGTCCAGCAGATCGAGCGTATCTTCGTGTGTCATCGTCCCAGTGCCTCTCTGAGCAGTCGCCGGGCGCGGTGAAGCTGCGCCTTGCACGTTCCCACGGCCGAGCCCTGCATCTGCGCGATCTCCTCGTGCTTGTATCCTTCCACGTCGTGCAGCACGAACACCGCGCGCGCCCCCGGGGGCAGCTGGGCGATGGCCCGCTCCAGGTCCATGGCGGTCCCCGGATCGGAGCCGCGGCCGCTGGGCGTTTCGTACTTCTCCGGCTCGTCCGTGCTGAACACGCGGTGCACGCGCACCCCCTCGGACCGCCGGTCGCCCAGCACCACGTTCACCGCCAGGCGGTGCAGCCAGGTGCTGAAGGCGCTCTTGCCCTGAAAGCTGTCCAGCTTTTCCCACGCCCGGACAAAGACGTCCTGCGTGAGCTCCTCGGCCCGGGTGCCGTCGCCGCACAGGCGCAGGCACAGGGCGTACACCCGGCCCACGTGCGCGTGGTACAGCTGCTCAAAGGCCGCCGTTTCCCCCTGCTGGGCCCGGCGAACGGTGAGGTCCGGGGACCTCGGCTCGTCCGTCGTGGGTTGTTCAGCCAGCATGGTCGCCGCCATGGAGCCAGGTGGGTTCGGGGTGTTTCGTGCTGCCGACGTGTCTATGACGCGGCGGGCGCCCCGAGGGTTTAAACGGCTGGATCAGCACGTTCATGCGCGGGATGGGAGAAGGAGGCATCACGGGTACTGCCGAGGGGATACGGGTGCGGGGAGGACGGGTTTCGGCGGATTCGGACGGGCCGGAGCTGGATCGATGGATCAGAGGAGGTCCGTCTCGTGGGACAGATGGCGCAGACGCGGAGCGCCCCCCATCCCCGACCCTTCCCCCATAAACAGAATGGGGGAAGGGAGAACTGCATCTCGGACGCCGTGTCCGTACACCGTGGCGGAGTGTCTCTCGCCCGCGGAGGGCCCCCTCCCCCCGGCCCCCTGCCCCCGCTTCGCGGGGGAGGGGGAGAACTGCGGGTCCGCGTGAAGGCGGGCACTGTGCGCGGTCCCGCCCTCTCGCCAACCCCTCCCCCGAAGTTGGGGGAGGGGTCGCCGCCGAGCCGCGAGGAACGAGCGGCGCAGGTGGCGGGGGAGAGGGCCCCCGTCGCGCAGCGACGGGACCCCTGACCGCCCCGCCCTCTCCGCTCTGGTGCACCGACTCCGCTCCATCCATCCTCCGCACGGTCTCCGCGACCGTGCAGGAACCCCGTTCGAAGTGTATCCCCCCTCCCGCGCAGTTTGCGGGAGGGGGTGGACGAGCCTAGGCGAGGCCGGGGGAGGGCCCCCCGAGGGCTGCCCCCCCCACAGCACCCGCCGCACGCGCCAGCCCAGCAGCACCGCGGCTGCGAACAGGGCCACCACCAGCCCCAGCCAGATCCCCTGCGGCCCCAGCCGCGTGTGAAAGCCGAACCAGTACGCCGCCGGCGCGCCCACACCCCAGTACGCCAGCACCGTCATCAGCATGGGCACCCGCGTGTCCGACGCGCCGCGCAGGGCGCACAGCCCCGCCACCTGCGCCCCGTCGAACACCTGGAACGCCGCCGCCATCACCAGCAGCGTGAGCCCCACCTCCACGATGGCCGGGTCGTGCGTGTACAGCCCCAGCAGGAACCGCGGCGCCAGCAAAAACGCCAGCGCGCACGTGGACATGAAGAGCGTCACCAGCGCGTACGTCGTCAGCACCGCGCGGCGCACGCCGCGGCGGCTGCCGGCGCCCACGTGCTGCCCCACCCGGATGGTCCCCGCCAGGCTGGTGCCCATGGCCACCATGAACGTCGTGGACGCCACGTTGAGGGCCACCTGGTGCGCCGCCTGGGCCACGGGGTCCAGCCAGCCCATCATCACCACGGCGAGCGAGAACACGCCCACCTCCGCCGCCAGCTGCACCCCGATGGGCGCGCCGATGCCCACCATCCGCCGCAGCTGCTCCGCCACCGGCTTCAGGCTCACCCCCGCGAACGGCCTCAGCGCGCGGTGGCGCAGCACGTAGACCAGCATGGCCACGAGCATGGCCCAGCGCACCATCGTCGTGGACCAGCCCGAGCCCACCAGCCCGTACGGCGGCACCGTCCACGTGCCCAGCAGGGGCAGGTCGACGCGAAAGCCGTAGATGAGCAGGATGTTGCCCACGACGTTCACCGCCACGCCGATGAACATCATCGTCATGGCCGGCCGCGTGAGGCTTTGCCCGTCCAGGTACTGGCGAAAGGCCACGAACAGCAGCATGGGCAGCACGCCCCACGCGATGGCGTGCAGGAACCCGCCGGCCAGCCGCGCCACCTCCGGCGACTGCCCCACCGCCAGGGCGATGGGCTCGCCAAACAGGCACAGCACCGTCATGGGTACCGCCAGCAGCGCCGCCATCCACAGCCCCTGCACCAGCACGCGGCGCGTCTCGCGGCCGTCGCCGGCGCCGTACGCCTGCGCCACCAGGGGCGACATCCCCAGCAGCGTGCCCGTGCAGATCACCAGCGTCGCCATGAAGATGGCGTTCGCCAGCCCGGCGGCCGCCAGCGCCTGCGCGCCCAGGGGGCCCACCATGATGGTGTCGGTGGTGGTCATGGCCACGCCGCCCAGCTGGCCCACGATGAGCGGGCCGGCCACGCGCGTCAGGGCCCGCAGTTCGTGCAGCAGCAACAGCGTCCGCCGCCGCCTTCCGGGGCGCGCGGCGGTGGTCGTGGGTCCCCGGGCGGCCGGGGTGGCGAGCGTATGCATGGGACTGCCGTGGTCGGTAAGGTCCGAAAGATAACAGGCTGCGCGGATGGGCGGCACCCGCCGCGCGGCATTCATTTCGAGGGCAGAAACGCCGGAGGGGCCTCGCGTTCGTTCGCGAGGCCCCTCCGTTCCGTCCGCGTGGGGACGGCGTGTGTCCGATGTCAGTTTCGCTCGGGTGCCCGCAGCGGCGCGGGCATGCTGAGCACCTTGGGATCGGACGCGGAGATCAGGGCCTCGGCAAAGTCCTGTCGCTCTTCCAGCTGGTTCAGTCGGCCGTCGATGCTGGACAGCACCTCGGCGATGCGCGCCAGGTCGGCGTCGGGCGACGGTCGCAGCTTGGCCTGCGTGGAGGCTTCCAGGAACCCCCCCAGGCGCTTGGCGATGGGACGCAGGATCAGCACACCCCCGGTGGTGAGGATCAGCGTAACCATCACGATCATGGGGGCGAGAGCTTCCATCGTCGGTTCAACTCCTGGAGATTGTGCGCGGGGCAGGCGGGCCTGCGTCCCGGGCGTACGATCGGACGGGGCGCCAGGTTTCGGCCCCCGTGCTTCGCTTACGATTCCACGGCCGCGCGGCGGGTTGCCGGGGGCTGCTTCTTCGCCTTTTTGCCGCGCCCGCCCGCCAGCGCGGGAAGGCGCAGCGCCATCAGCAGCGCGAAGACGGCGGCAAAGATCAGCGGCTCGCGCAGGTCGCTCTTCACCAGCCAGATGAAGTGCAGCACGCCGAGCCCCGCTGCAACATATATCAACCGGTGGAGTTTCTGCCACCTTTTCCCCAGCCGGCGGATGGACGCCTTGGTCGACGTCAGCGCCAGCGGAACGAGCAGGAGGAACGCCGTGAAGCCCGCCGTCACGTACGGCCGCTCGGCGATGTCCTCCAGGATGTAGCTCCACGCGAACCCCTGGTCCACCATGTACGTGAGCAGGTGAAGGCAGACGTACAGGAACGCGCACAGCCCCAGCGTCCGCCGCGCCGGCGCCAGCCAGTTCCACCCCGTGAGCCTGCGCACGGGGGACACGGCCAGCGTGAGCATGAGCATCAGCAGCGTGGCGAAGCCCGTGCGCAGCGTCACGTAGTCGATGGGGTCCGCGCCCAGCCCGCCCGTGAACGCGCCCGTGACGAGGAGGATGAGGGGAATGAGCCCCCCGACCCACGCCAGGGGGCGAATCCACCGTCCCGCCGTCAGCTGCCAGGATCGGTCGGCCACGTCAGTAGTTTCGGCGCAGGTCCAGGCCGCTGTACAGGCTGGCGACCTCGTTGTAGCCGTTGAACATGAGGGTGGGCCGCCGCCGCCACTCGCCGATGCGCCGCTCGCGGGCCTGGCTCCAGCGCGGGTGGTCCACCTGCGGGTTCACGTTGGCGTAGAAGCCGTACTCGTTGGGCGCCGACACGTTCCACGCCGTGCGGGGCTGCCGGTCCGTGAACCGGATGCGCACGATGGACTTGATGGACTTGAAGCCGTACTTCCACGGGACGACGAGCCGCAGCGGCGCGCCGTTCTGCGCCGGCAGGTCGCGGCCGTACAGCCCCGTGGCCAGCAGCGTGAGCGGGTGGTTGGCCTCGTCCAGGCGCAGGCCCTCCACGTACGGCCACTGCAGGATGGCGCGGCGCTGCCCCGGCATCTGCTGCGGGTCGTGCAGCGTGGTGAACTCCACGAAGCGCGCCCCCGGCCGGGGCCGCGCCCGGGCGATGATGTCGCGCAGGGGGATGCCGCGCCAGGGAATGACCATGGACCACGCCTCCACGCAGCGCAGGCGGTAGGTGCGGTCCACCTGCCGTGTGCCGCGGACGAACTCGTCAAAGGCGTAGTTGCCCGGCCGGTCGCACAGCCCGTCCACGGCCACGGTCCACGGCCGCGTGCGCAGCAGGCGCGGCGCGTTGCGCGACGGGTCCTCCTTGTCCGTGCCGAACTCGTAGAAGTTGTTGTAGCTGGTCACGTCGTCCAGCGGCGTGAGCTCCTCGCGCTGGTCGGCGTCGCCGGTGGCGCAGGCGGCCAGCGCGGGCACGGTGGCGGCCGCCAGCGCGGCGGCCGACGCGCCCAGGAACTGGCGCCGGTTCAGGTACACCGACTCGGGCGTGATCTCCGACGACGGGATCTCGGGCTTCTTGATGAGCATGGCTGCACTCCTGCTGAAAACACCGCCCCGGCCTGGGGCGGTGAACAAACCTGAAACGCCGCGACGCGCGCGAAGGTTCCCCAGGCAAGATTACGGCCGGGTGCGGGAGGTTGGATGTGGGGCGTCGGCGGGAGGCGGGAATCTCGCGGGAGGCCCCCGCTCGTCGACTGGCGACCTTCCCCGCCGGTGCGGGGGAGGTGGAAGCAAGCGCGCCCCCGCGGTGCCGTTGCACGGGACGCGGTGGAGAGGTGTGCCGGAGCTCTACGTCCGGTCGCTTACGCCGCTGGAGTTCGCGGGAGGGAAGGGGTGGCGTTGGTTGCGTATGTGCCCGAAAGATGTGGATGGCGATCCTGGATCACGGGAGTGTTGACATTTCATGGCGTAAAAGCAGAACTTGCGGGGAAGTCCCGTCACGCGACCATCCACCACCCGGAGGTTTGCCATGAATCGCTTTGCCCGCAGCTTCTCCAGGAGCCTTTTCTCGGCCGGCGTGTTCGCGGCGCTCGGGTTCGGGGCCGTGCAGGCCACGCCCGCGTCGGCTGCGTCGCCCCGGTCCACGGCCCTGGCCTGCACGAAGTCGGTCTGCAACGACTACTGCATCAACACGCTGGGGTACGACTACGGGAAGTGCGTCGACGGCGAATGTGCGTGCAGGCTGTGCACGCATGCTTCCGGCGACATCTGCTGACGACGGCAACGTCCGTCGCCGAGTGATCTCCAAGCGCGGGGAGACGGTCGCGTCCGATTGACGACTTGAAGAAGCGGGCCGGAGAGCGATCTGCTCTCCGGCC
>NZ_DASURI010000447.1:0-5303 GCF_036280135.1 Longimicrobium sp. | reverse complement strand
ATCGCGGACGAGGCGCGGCGCCGCGGCATCGTCCTTGTCTATCCGCGCACGCTGGCGGACCGGACGATGACGCTGCACACCGTCCCTTCCGCGGATGGGCTGCGGGCGGGCCGCTACGGCATCCGCGAGCCGGACGTGGACGCGTGCCCCGCCCGCCGCATCGAGGACGTGGACGCGGCGCTGATCCCCGGCCTGGCGTGGGACCGCGCGGGCCACCGGCTGGGCCGCGGCGCGGGGTACTACGACCGCATGCTCGCGGACCCGGGGTGGCGCGGCTTCCGCTGCGGGCTCTTCTTCGCCGCGCAGGAGACCTCCTCCGTCCCCCACGACGCCTGGGACGTACCCCTGCACGCCATCGTCACGGAGCGCGAAGTCGTCCGCACGGTGGCGGATTTGGACTGAGTGGACGATGGGCTTCGATCCCGCTATCTTCCCTGCGCGAAGCTGATCCTGCAGCGCGGGAGGAGGAGACAACGGATGAGGGACTCGACGCTATCGACGGAGGAGCTGAGGGCTGCTTTGCTTCAGGCTTGGCGAGCGAATACTCCACATGTGGAGCGTCTGGTTGGTGCCGCTGCCGTCCTGATCCATGCACTGGCCCAGGCTGGAATGCGAGCGACTCTCGTCGGTGGAGGCGCGATTGAGTTCCACGCGCCGGACAGCTACGCGACCACCGACATTGATTTCGTGGTGGAGGGCTGACCCCGTGAAGAAATTGGCCGGGTCTTCGAATCCTTGGGTTTTAAGCCGCAAGGCCGGGTTTGGGTCATGGATGATCTGTTCGTGGAGGCGCCAGGAAGCTCCCTGGAGCGACGGGTTGTCGAGACGGTACCTCTTGGCGAATTCGAGTTGAAGGTGCTGAAGAAGGAACACGTTCTCGCTGAACGAATCGTGGGCTTCAGACGGTGGAAATCATGGGCATACGGGATTCAGGCCATTGACATGATGGAGGCGTTCGGTGATGATCTTGATGAGGGTTTTCTCCGCGTATGGCTGAGGCACGAGGGCTCCGAAGACGGGTATGATCACCTGCGGGAGATCGCAGCATCAGGAGTCGCGATCACGGCGCAGGAGCTGGATCGACAGTGGCATCAACGGTATCGGTGAGCTATGAAGCTGGATTTCACGGAGCTCAGAAAGACGTGGGCAGAGCGCCGGGCCAACGCCGAGGCGGTCCGTCGTCGGATCGATCCGCAAGGAGCGACCCGTCCCGCACGGGATCCAGATGAGGCTGCGTTCCTGGAGTCCATCGGCAGGCCGGGCGTTTTCTCGGAAGTCGAGCTGCCCGGCTGGCGCGAGTGGCTGGACTACCGCGACTTGCCCACGGAGAAGCAGGATCCGCCAGGGCTTACGGCAGCAGACTTCGCGGCGTCGTTCATCGAGCAGGATCGACTCCGGCGGGAAGCGGACGGAGCTGAACGGGCCGACTGAAACGAGGAGGGGGTGGATGATTCGCATCATCCACCCCCTCGGTCGTTCCGCGCCGAAGCCGGGATCAGCGCGGCGGCTGCCCCGTGCGCTCTGCGGCGCCGATGCTGCGGGCCGGGGGCGCGGGCTCGCGGCAGCGGCCGGCCTCCCACACCTTGCGCCACGTGCCCCGGTCGCGCGAGATGGCCTCGTACCACGACTCGCGCTGCCCGAACACCTGCACCAGGATCTCCGACGCGCCCGCGCCGTTCCAGTTCAGGTGGTCCACCACCTTGGGCGCGCCCTTGCCCGTGCGGTCGTAGTCGCGCACCTCGGTGTAGACGGGCGTGTAGCCCTGCCGCTGCTCGTAGTCGGCGATGTAGAACACGCTCCACCCGTCCGGCTGCGCGGGGCCGATGGACAGGTTGTCGCCCACCAGGTACGTGGCCGCCATCTCGGCGTGGCCGCCGCGCACGGCGTCCAGCGCCTGCAGGTCACGCTGGGCGCCGGGCCAGCTGCGGGGACGCTGCAGGCCGTTCTGCAGCACCAGCCGCTCGGCCACGAGCGACGCGTAGCGCTGGATGGTGCCGTCCACCTGCGGCGGGCTGTACTCGCCCCGCAGCTCCGGCGCCAGGCCGCGGCGGAACGCCAGGAACTCGCGCTCGGCCGCCGCGGCCGCCACCGTGCTGGCCTGCCCCGTGGCCGTGGGCACGCCGCACGAGGTGGCCGTGCCGTTGCCGCCCACCGTCAGCGAGCCCACCTCGGCCCCCCGGCGAAAGAGGACGAACTGCGAGCCGGGCTCCATCACCGCCGCGCGAAAGCGCTCCTCGTACGCCTGCGGCGACACGCCCGCGGGGCGCCGCAGCGTGCGCAGCGAGTCGCCGGAGATCTCGGCGATGGGGATGAGCTGCGCGGCCGTGCCGTTGTCGCTGCGCACCACGTGAAAGAGTACCCGCCCCGTGGGCAGCCCCAGGCCGGCCACGGTCCCCGGCTCGGGGGCGGCGGCCTCGCCGGGCCCGGGTGGGGGCGGGGGCACCACGCTTACGGCGGCGCCGCCCCATTCCACGTTGTCGCAGGCCGCCAGAGCGGTTAGAATCAGGGACGCCGCCACGCGCAGGGCGCGCGCTGTCTGTGGACGCATGGTTGAGCGGTCTCGGGCAAAGTCCGTAACGCGGGCCGGTGCACCATTCTCCGGCCCGGCTTTTGTTTCCTGGGCACCGGCCTTGGCGCGGCGCACGCGTTGCTGCAAGCAAGGAGCCGGCCAGGAACCGCGGCAAGATACTCACGCGGCACCGCCCACTGCCAGGGAATGATCGACCAGTCCGAGTTTCGCCGGGTCATCGGCCACTTCGCCACGGGGGTGACCATCGTCACCACCTGCCGCGAGGACGGCAGCGCCGCGGGGCTCACCATGAGCGCCGTGAGCTCGGTGTCGCTGGATCCCACGCTGGTGCTGGTGTGCGTGGACCGGGGGAGCGAGACGCTGCCGTTCCTGGAGCGGGCCGGCTACTTTGCCGTGAACGTGCTGGAGGAGGGCAAGGGCGAGACGCTGGCCCGGCGCTTCGCGGGCGGCGGCGCGGAGGAAAAGTTCCGCGGCGTGGCGTGGCGCCCCGAGCGCACCGGCGCCCCCGTGCTGGACGAGGCGCTGGCCTGGATGGACTGCCGCGTGACGTCGGCCGTACCGGCCGGTGACCACATCATCTTCGTCGGCGAGGTGCTGGCCGCCGACGCCCGAGAAGGAACCCCGCTGCTTTATTATCGTGGAGGATTCGGACGCTTCGCATCGTGAGTCCCGCCGCCCCGCCTGGCCCGTCCTGACCCGCGCCGCACTGGCCGGGCTGGCGCTGGGCGTGGTGGTGTTCGCGGCGGGCAGCCTGATCCTGTACGAGGCCAGCGGCGTGCTCGCCGCGGCCGGCGGGCTCGTGGCCACCTTTGCCGCCGCGCTGGCCGCCGGGCTGTGGGCGGGCTCTCCCGGCGTGCGCGCCGACCAGGCGCCCACCTGGCGCTGGGTGGGCGCCGGCGTGGCCGTGGCCGTGGCCGGCGGCTTCGGCACCCTGTGGGCCTTCTATGGCTGGGAGCGCTTTGGCGGGGCCGGCCGCGCGTTCGCCCTCCTCTTCCTGGTCGGCGTCCCCGTCTACGCGCTGGGCTTCCTGCTCCCCGCGCTGGTGGCGTGGGGCGGCGGCTACCACGCCGTGGGCGACGACGACGAGCGGCGCGACGAGGCCCGCCGCCGCGGCGCCGAAGAGACCGTGCTGGCCGTCCTGGCCGGCGCGGCCGTCGGCGCGGCCCTCAGCGGCCTGGCCCTGCTCCCCGCGCTCAGCCCCGGGCTGCTGCTGATGGCGCTGGGGGCCGCGCTCACCTTCCCGCTCTTCTTTCCCCGCGACGGCTCCGCCGCGCCGGAGAGCGACGAGCACCTGGTGCACGAGGAAGAAACGCCGTACGGCACCGTGCGCGTCACGGAGATCGTCCACCCCGGGGGCAAGCGCCAGCCGGAGCTGCGGCTGTACGTGGACGAGGAGATCGAGTCCGGCGAGCTGGAGCGCAGCGGGGCGCCCACCTTCGCCTACGTGGCCACGGCGGAGCGCTGGCTGCGCGACGTGACGCAGGACGGCGCGTCGTACCTGTTCCTGGGCGGCGGCGCCTATACTCTGCCGCGCCGCATCGCCGAGGACGATCCCGGCGCGCGCATCACCGTCGTGGAGCTGGACCCGGCCGTGACCCGCGCCGCCTACCGCTTCTTCGGCCTGCGGTCGGAGCACGGCATCGTCACCCTGCACGGCGACGCGCGGGCCGTGTCGCAGGCGCTGCGGCCGGGCGAGTGGGACCGTGTGGTGGTGGACGTGTTCGGCGGGGGCGAGCAGGTGCCGCACCACTTGGTGACGGCCGAGGCGCTGGCGCTCTTTCGCGCGCTCCTCCGTCCCGGCGGCGTGGCGCTGCTCAACCTGATCGGCGTGGCGCGGGGCGAGGGCGAGTGCCGGTTCTGGTCCGTGGCGCGGACGGTGGCGGCCGCGTTCCCCGCCGTGCGGCTGTACGTGCACGTGGGCCGCGACTTTCCCGAGCGGCAGAACTTCCTGATGGCCGCGTCGGACGACCCGGCGTTCGCGTTTCCGCCGTCCGCCGGGCGGTTCGAGGCGTGGCCGGTGGACGAGTGGCCGGCGCTGCCCTGCGCCGGCGTGCTGCGCGACCGGGTGGACGGTGCCCAAACGCAGGCCGCGCCCCCCGCGGCGGGCGGGGGGCGCGGGGAACGCGCGGTCTCGGCGAGCGGCGACTAGCGCGCCTTGTTGCGCTTCTGCGCCTTCTTCTGCTGGGCGGCCAGCTGCGTCTGCATGAAGTCCATGGCCTGGCGGCGCTTTTCCAGGTGCCGCTTCATCTGCTCCGCCTGCTTGAGCTTTTGACCCTGCGTGCCGCCGTAGCGCTGCTTGTCGAGCGTGCGCTTTTGAAAGCGGATCATGGGCCCGGCGATGAAGCGCACCACGAGGGCCTTGAACCAGCGGCCGCTGCGCTTGTGCTCGTCGATCACGTAGGGAATGGCCTCGGCCTGGTCCTGCAGCTCGCGGTGCTGCTGGTCCAGGGGCTTCTTGAGCTTTTTGCGGGCGTTGTTGAACATGGCTTCAGTCCCCAGACGTCGGGATCGGGATCGGTTCCGGGCCGGAGGCTGATCCGGCGGACGCTGCGTTCGGTACACCCGGCCCGCGGGGCGGTTCTCGCCGCACGGACCGGGCCGGAATGGTACGGCCCGGCGGGCAGGAAGGGAAGTGGGTCGGGGCGGGGAAGTGCGGAAGTGCGTGAGTGCGGACGTTGGCTCCCGTAGGGGGAAGGCCGGAGAGCGGCGCATGGCTCCGCGGGGGCCCTCACCCGCTCGCTGTCGCTCGCACCCTCTCCCGCAAACTGCGCGG
>NZ_DASURI010000446.1:0-6946 GCF_036280135.1 Longimicrobium sp. | reverse complement strand
AGGTGAAACCCGCCGTACCGCGCCGCCGCCAGCCCGTACAGCGCGATGAGCCCGCCGCCCGTGACGGGCACCGTGCGGGGAAACAGGACCAGCAGGGCCAGCGCGAACTGCGCCCACCCCACCCACGGCGCCCACGCGCGCAGCTCGGGCACCAGCAGGGCGTCCGCCTGCCACGCCAGCAGCAGCGTGGCGAACACGCCGATGCGCATCACCAGCACGGCATCGCCGCGGCGGGCGGCCAGCCACTCGTTCACCCCGCGGTACCACGCGGCGTCCGCCAGCCGCCGGTCCAGCAGCACCATGGCGCCGATGACCACCATGCTCAGCACGGCCAAGCCGAAGAACAGCGGCGTCAGGGCCTGCGCCGCCGTCAGCGGCCGGTCCGCGAAGCTGAACTCCGAGAACCACTTGACGTGCGCGTGCGCCGGCGCGGGCACCATCGCCGCGCCGGCCGCCATCGCCGTCCCGATCCACCCCGCCCGTCCTCGCATCCGCATCCGCCCCCTCCTCCGCGCTCGAGTCCGCGTGACGACCCGCAGGGCGCGTTCCGCCGCCGCTCCAGCCTACCAGTCCAGCCGCACGCCGGCGTTGACCACGCGGCCCTCCAGCGGGGCCCACGCGTCCGTCGTCCAGCGCAGCTCGGGGGAGCGGGCGGGGAGCACGAGCGGGTCCCAGCGCGTCTGCCGCGCATCCGCCAGGTTCTCGGCGTTCACGAACACGCGCGCCCGGCCCACGCGCTTCTCCGCCAGCAGGCCCACGACGGCGTACGGCCGGCTGTCGGCGCGGTACGGGTTGTCGTCCAGCGCCTGCCGGCCCGTGTAGTACAGCTCCACGCCCACGCGGCCGGCGCCTTCCGCCTCCCACATCCCCACGATGCCCGCCTGGTGGCGTGGGGTGAGCGGCACCTCGCGGCGGGCGACGACGAACACGTCCAGGGTCGGCTCCGTGGCGCGCGTCCACGTGTAGGTGCCCGTCACGTGCCAGGGCCCGGCGTGGTAGCGCACGAGCGCCTCGGTGCCCCAGGTGCGCGTCTCGCCGTCCATGTTGACGAGCACGACCTCGCCCGTCTGCGGCGCGACGGGCACCAGGCGCAGCGCGTCGTCGACGACGGAGCCAAAGACGGCCGCGTTCAGCTCCCACGGACCCAGCGCGCGACCCACGTCCAGCGATACGCCGCGGGCCCGCTCCGCCCGCATGCCCCGTAGCGGCCGCAGAAAGGTGAGGCCGATGGCCTCCGTCTCCTCCGTGAACGGCGTGGGCGCGTAGTAGCCGCCCCCGGCGGACGCGCGCACGCTCCACCCCGCCGCCGGGCGCACGAGCGCGCTCACGCGGGGGCTGAAGAACACGCCGTACTCGCTGTGCCAGTCCGCGCGGCCGCTGCCCGTCAGCGCCAGCCATTCCGCCACGCGCCAGTCATCCTGCGCGAACAGGGACGGGATGGTGAACGTGTAGTCGAAGCCCTCCACGTCCCGCGCGCGGTACGTCTCGCGCTGCAGGGCCGCGCCCGCCACGAGCGTGTGCGCGCCCACCGTCCGCGCCGCCGACACCTCGCCGAACGCGGTGCCGTGCCGGTCGCGCTCGCGCACGTCGCCAAAGGTGTGGTCGTGGCGCTGCCCCATGACGGACGCGCGCAGGTTGAGCAGCGTGCCGCCGTCCGTCAGCCAGCGGCCCACGAGGCCGGCATCGCCGCGGCGGGTGCGCAGCTCCTCGGCAAAGCGGACGCGCGACGGCAGGGTGCCGCCGCCCGCGCGGTCTTCTGCCGTGGCACCCACGGTCACGAAGAGCGAGCGCCCCTCGCCGCCGTCCCAGAACAGCCGCGGACGCACGACGCCGCGCGTGTACCGCGGCAGGTCCGCCCACGCGTCGTCGTCCACGTCGGCGCGGCGCTGGCCGTGGGCGCCGCCCAGGAAGGTGTAGCCCCATCCGCCGCCCATCTCGCCCGACGTCCAGAGCACGGCGTCCGCCCCGCCCAGCGTCGTGGCGTTCAGCAGCAGCTCGCGGTCGTCCGCGGGGCGGCGGGAGACGAGGTTCACCACGCCGCCCAGGGCGGACGCGCCGTACAGCGCGGAGGCGGCGCCCTTGATGACCTCCACCTGGCCCAGGTCCATGGGCGGGATCTGCAGCAGGCCCAGCGAGCCGCTCTGGCCGCCGTAGAGCGGAAGCCCGTCGCTCAGGATCTGCGTGTAGCGCCCACGCAGCCCCTGCACGCGCACGTTGGCGCCGCCCAGCGACGGCGACGTCACCTGCACGCGCAGCCCGCTCGTCTCGTTGAGCATCATGGAGACGTCGCCGGGCGTCATCATCATCTTCTCCTCCACCTCCTCGCGCGCCAGCACCTCCACGCGCACGGGGGCGTCCTCGATGCGCTGCTCGCTGCGCGTGGCCGTGACGACGACGGCCTCCAGCTCCTCCGCCTCGTGCTCCTCGCCCTCCTCCTGCGCGAGGGCGTGGATGGGCGCGGCGCAGGCGGCCAGCAGCGCGAGCAGGACGGTACGGCGAGCGAACATCGGGTGATCACAGGTTCGGTGGATGATGGACGGATTCAACGGCGCGCAAGCAGGCCCCGCGCGAGCGCCCCCTCCGGGCTCGCGGAGCTCGCCCACCTCCCCCAATAACCCCTGGGGGGAGGTTGAACTGCGGCGCTTCACCCTCACGTTCGGCGTAGCCGATAGACACTCGGATAACAGCGCGGACGAGTGCGACAAGTCGCGATTCGTTGCTACGCAACGTCGTTCCCGTCCCGCGCTGTCATTCTGACGTCGGTCGGCGCCGGCGGGTGCCGTCCCGTTCTCAATACTCCGCCGCCGACCGACCGAAGAATCTGGTTGCCGGAGTGCGGGATCCCGCCCGCGCGCTGAGTTCGCGCGCCAGGGGTTCGTGCACGGGACGGTTCTGCGCGCGGCGCGACCAGATTCTTCCGTCGGCGCCAACCGTGAACAGGATAGATCGCGACGGCGCCTCCTTCAGAATGACAGCCTGGGACGCATCACGCGACGCGCTTTCGTTGCTGCGCAACGTCGTTCCCGTCCCGCGCTGTCATTCTGAGGGAGGCGCCCTCTGGGTCTCGATTTCCGCGGGATGCGTGCGGCGCCGACCGAAGAATCTGGTTGCCGGAGTGCGGGATCCCGCCCGCGCGCTGAGTTCACGCACGAGAGGTTCGTGCACGGGACGGTTCTGCGCGCGGCGCGACCAGATTCTTCCGTCGGCGCCATCCATGCACGGGACGGATCGCGACGGCGCCTCCTTCAGAATGACAGCCTGGGACGCATCACGCGACGCGCTTTCGTTGCTGCGCAACGAGATGCGGGTCAGTCCACCAGCTCGGCGCGGCGCCAGCGGCGGACGGAGTTGATCAGCCAGATCTCCTCCGCGTCGGCCAAGTCCTCCACGCGCAGCACGCGCTCGCGAATCTCGCCGCGGGCCAGCAGCTCCGCGCGAAAGACGCCGGGGAGCAGGCCGCTGTCCAGCGGCGGCGTCCACAACGCCCCATCCATCCGCACGACGAGGTTGGCGATGGTGGATTCCGTCAGCTCGCCGCGCTCGTTCACCAGCAGCACGTCGTCGCAATCCGGCCGATCCGCCGCGCGGCGGGTGTACGCGTCGCGCCGCGTCGTCTTGTGGTACAGCAGCGGATCGCGGCTGTCCACCGGATCGGCCGAGACTGCCACGCGCACGGGCTCCGCCGACGCCTGCAGCGGAGCGGACTCGATCTCCGCGCATCCGCCGCGGTCCAGCGTGAGCCGCACGCGCAGGGAATGCGCGGACGCCACGTGCGCGAAGTCCGCCAGCCCCGCGCGGATCACGCCCTCGTCGTACCGGTAGCCGAAGTACGCGGCGGACGCGGCCAGGCGCGCCAGGTGGCCGTCCAGCAGGAACCATCCGCCGTCCGGCTCCCACAGCAGCGTCTCCAGCAAGTCGAAGTCCGCCGGCGCGCGGCGGGCGAACGCGGCCTTGGACCAGCACTCACGGTACTCCGCCGCCGCGTCGCTGTCGTACGTCACCCCGCTGCCGATCCCCAGCTCCGCCGTCCCCGCCGCCGCGTCCAGCAGCAGCGTGCGGATGCCCACGCTGAACACCGCCTCGCCCGGCGACGCGAAGCCGATGGCGCCGCAGTACGCGCCGCGCGGCGCCGTCTCCACGTCGCGGATGATCTCCATCGTCCGCACCTTGGGCGCGCCCGTCACGCTGCCGCAGGGAAAGAGGGCGCGAAAGACGTCCGCCAGCCCCGCGTCCGGCCGGGGCACGGCGCGGATGGTGGACGTCATCTGGTGCACCGTCTCGTACCGCTCCACGTCGAACATCCGCTCCACCCGCACGCCGCCCGTCCGCGCCACGCGCCCCGCGTCGTTCCGCAGCAGGTCCACGATCATCAGGTTCTCCGCGCGGTCCTTGGGCGACGCGGCCAGCTCCGCCGCCAGGGCGCGGTCCTCCTCCGGCCACCGCCCGCGCGGCCGCGTGCCCTTCATGGGCCGCAGCTCCAGCCCGTCCCCGTCCAGCCGAAAGAACAGCTCGGGCGACGCGGAAACGATCGTCCGACCCTCGCCCAGGTCCACGAACGCGCAAAAGTCCGAGCGCTGGCCCAGGCACAGCCGCTCGTAGAGGATGCGCGGATCCCCGTCGAACGATGCCGTCAGCCGCGTGGTGAGGTTGACCTGGTAGGTGTCGCCGGCCGCGATCCATTCACGGATGCGGTCGATGCGCGACGTGTACGCCGCCTCGTCCAGGTCGATGCGCCACGGGCCGAGATCGGCATCGCCGAGGGGAGCGGATTCGTACTCCGGCCGCACCGCCTCGCGCGCCTCGTACAGGGCGAACCAGGCCAGGGGAAGCCGCGGGTCGGGCGGATGGGTGACGAACGCGGGGTCGAACGCCGGCGCGGCCTCGTACGCCACGAAGCCGGCCGCGTGCAGGCCGTCCGCCACGGCGCGCTCCACGGCGCGCAGGAGGGGGAGCACGTCCTCCACGCGGTCTGCCCGCAGCACGCCGCGCGGGCCCCGAAAGCGGAACGAGCGGCCGCCGCCGGGCGCGTCGAAGCGCACGGCGGCGGGCTCCCGCTCCGTGAAGGCGTCCTGCAGCGTGTCCGCGACGGCGTCCGTCATCCGCACCCTTCAAAATCCGGTGGACCAGGAAGGGGGAAAGATCGTCCCGGCGGGCAGGGTCCCGCAATCGGCCGCGTCTACGCGATCGCGAGCCCGTCCTCCGCGCCCGCCATGGCGACCGATGGGGGCGCCGAACGCTCGTCCGCGTCCTCGCGCGCCATCCGCGCGCGCACGGGCTCGGCGGCGCGGCACCAGAACCACAGGTCGCCGTCGGGACGCTCGTGCCAGTTCAGGGGCAGGGGCGCCAGCCGCCGCTTCTCGTTTCCGCAATCGAAGCAGAGCCAGCCGTCGGCCATGTCGCGCGGCAGGTGCGATCCGTAGCTGGAGCGAAAGTCGCTCACCTGCCCGGGGATCACCTCCCACACGCGCCACGCCGCACCGTCCGGCGACTCGAAATATCGTACAGCCATCGTAAGATCGCTCCTGATAACACGTTGCGATCCAGAGCCGACGCAAGGCGCGCGCCACTTCGATCCGATACAAGACAAAACCACCACCTGCAACAAAGTGTTTCCGCAGCACGACTTGGGTCAGATCATCCATCGCACGCGTCTCTGCTACATCTGTTTTTCGCGCACGGACCTTGCACCGGCCCTCCGCCCCGAATTCGGGGTGCGGGGAGCACCCCGGGCGGTGCAGGGACCTTTCATCCGAGGGGACGACGATGGCGAACGAACCGATGGACCGCGTGGTGCCGATGAACCAGCTCTCCGGCTACCGGGTGGCCGATGGCGAGCCGGACATCCGCGGCTGGGACGTGATGGCCTCGGACGGGCGGCGGCTGGGACGGGTGGATGACCTGCTGGTGGACACGCAGGCCAACAAGGTGCGCTACGTGGACGTGGAGGGCGGGCCCCAGGGCCACGTCACCATCCCCATCGGCTACGCGCGGCTGGAGCGCGACCGTCACCAGGTGCTGGTGGACCGCCTGAGCGACGACCAGTTCCAGGCGCTGCCGGCGTACGACCGCGGCCCCGTTACGCGTGACTACGAGGAGCGCGTGGGCCAGGCCTGCAACCTCGACGCGTCGGCCACCACGCCCGACTTCTACGAGAACGACGCCTTTCGCGCCGACGAGATGCGCCTGACGCTCAGCGAGGAAGAGCTGGCCATCGGCAAGCGCCAGGTGGCCGCGGGCGAGGTGGGCGTGCACAAGTACGTCGAGACGCAGCACGTGCACGAGGAAGTGCCGCTGCGCCGCGAGGAGGTGGAGATCGAGCGCCGCCCCATCACCGACGCCATGCACGTCAGCGGGCGCGCCGACATCACCGAGGACGAGATCCGCATCCCCCTCCACGCCGAAGAGGCGATCGTGGAGAAGCGGGTGGTGCCCAAGGAGGAGCTCGTCGTGCGCAAGCGCGAGGTGGTGGAGACCGAGTGGGTCGACACGGAGCTGCGCCGCGAGCGCGCCGAGGTGGACCGCGAGGTCACCGACACCCACCTGCGCAACGACCGCCTGGACGACAACCGCCCGGGCCGCGCCTGACGAGCGTGCGGATCCGCCCTTTCGCCCCCGGCGGAAGGGCGGGTCCGTATACGGCGCTAAGTAATTGCAGGCATTGGACTTGCTAAGCAGGTAAGGCACGGGCGGAGACGGCAACCAGAACCCAGGAGATGGACATGCTCGAACGGCTTGGCGGCAGCGACGACCGTAACGACGCGCGCAACATGCGCGAGCGCGACCTCCTCGATGCGGACCGGCAGCGGCTGGTGCGCGAGCGCATGGAAGCGCACGGCGTGACGGAGGAAGAGGCCACGCGCCTGGTGCTGAGCGAGGAAGAGCTCGCCATCGGCAAGCGCCAGGTGGCCGCGGGCGAGGTGGGCGTGCGCAAGACGGTGGAGTCGCA